>DATFMH010000117.1:0-3869 GCA_035267045.1 Balneolales bacterium | reverse complement strand
TGATAACTGCATGTCCATCAGCATCGATTACGGCATCATGGAAAAAGCCGATACCGTTAATGTTGTTCCCGGCGATTTCGGATGGAATGATGTGGGCAGCTGGCTTGCCGTTTATGAACTGGAGGACAAGGATAAAGAAGGTAATGTCTCTAAAATTACGCATTCCCGATTTATTAACAGCAATAATTGCTTTGTCTCTTCCGACAGCGATAAACTTATTTCCGTAGTCGGACTGCAGGGTGTGGCTGTAGTCGAAACGGAAGATGCCATTCTCGTCTGCCGCCTCGATGCTGCCCAGGATGTCAAAAAACTGGTTGATTCGCTGGATACTAAAGACACGAAGAAATTCCAATGATGAATAGAACGCGGATGATGCAGATTTAGCGGATTTTCGCAAATTTTAGAAAATTATTGAGTGGATTGAGGGGAAAATGTTAGAATTTGGATTTGTTGGATTAATGGATTACCGGATTTTAGACTCAGCCCAAAAAACAATCTGTCATTTAGACCGGAGCGGAGAAATCTAAAAGCGGCCCGTTACTTTATATCATTTATAATCACATGAAAGTTTAAAGCCGTTATAGATCCCTCGAGTTCCCCGAGATGACAGGGTGGGAAACAGAAAACTTAATTTTCAGACCCGTTTTCGTCACCATGAGTCATGCTCTTTGCTCACTCATAAATCGACATAAAGCTGGTCGTAGGCCAGGCGGATATTATCGGGCAGCTTGTTATTTGTTTCTTCGTGATTGACGTGCGAGGACATATGGATCAGGTATGTTTGGGGCACGTCCAGTTCACGGACCAGTTCCACGGCTTCAGGTATAGTGAAATGAGTTGGATGTTCCGGGGTCCAGCGCAAGGCATTCAGCACCAGCATCTTTGATCCTTTTATCTGCTCCTTGGCTTTCTCAGGGATGGAATTAGCATCTGTTATATACGTCAGGTCATTAATACGATAGCCGTACACTTTCAGTGAACCATGATAAACGGTCAGAGGTGTGATCTTACAGTCCTGGAACGTCATTGTATCATCAGGCACATGAATATCGATATTAACGGAACCCGGTGTTTTATTGGGCTCAAACATATAATCGAACCGGTGCATGATCGATTCCTTGCAGGATTGGGTGGTGTAAACCGGGATGCTGTGTTTTTGAACGTAATTAAACGGACGTAAATCATCCAGCCCGCCAATATGATCGATGTGTTCGTGTGTAATCAACAGGAGATCTATTCGCTGAAGTCCGGAGCGCAGTGTTTGCAGCCTGAATTCAGGGCCAATATCAATCAAAATGGATGTCTTATCCGTCTGCACCCACGCCGAACAGCGAAAACGCTCGTCCCGCGGATCCCCTGTGTCCTGTTTGCCAAAACCGCCTGCAACGGGAACGCCCATAGAGGTGCCTGTTCCCAAAAAAGTTATTCTCATCCTATTCCTGCTCTTCTCCGAAATCCAAATCTCCTTGTTCAAATTTATTTTTGCGGTTCCAAAACGATTCCAGTTCCCTGCGAACCACCGGCTTCAGATAGATATTCTCCAGTTCCTTATCCTCCAGTAAGTTAGCCAAAACACCGACCTGCATTTCAACCGGGTGCCGTTTGTTAAGGACAATCAGCCTGTCCCCTTCGATCACGCAGGAATCGCTGCGAAAACTGCCCCGTTCGTAGCGCACATGGTACCCTAACTCGTTGACAATTTCCTCAAGTTCCATTAATAATTTATCAGGTTTCATCAGAATGTAATACCAATTACTATTGTACTTCCTTTCATTGCATAATCATATCGTACACCTGTCAAATCATACCGGCTGAATTCATAATCGTAACCCAAACTCAAACCGACCTGATTAAACACATGATCAAAATATAAACGATTTTGATTAATCAAAGCATAAAGGGATCCTGATGATGTTCCCAGCGACCGCACGCTGAATCCATAATTAACGGTGAGGATACTGGTCAAGCGAATATCACTTTTGGCACGGAGCATGACAGCCGGGCCGCTTCCCACGGTTCCCGAACTCTGTTGGAACGTGTCACTGCCTATTTGTGATTTCTGACTCTGTACTTGTGTATAATTCGTCTCTATGCGAACCGGTACGCCAAAAACAAAATGACGGGATCTGAATAACGCATAGACATTCTGAAGCTGAGCTCCTATTTCATAATAATTTAAAAGATTTTGCGGCCCCAGGTTCCATCCCGCACCGAAATAGATATCAATATTCTGCAGTTCGAGCCTGATACGGTATAACGGATCATTAAAACTATAGCCGATATTATTATTAAGAGCATCAGACGAGGGCTTGTATTTAAAATGTGCCGGTTCAATGCCGATATAACCTCCGATGGTAGGCGGCCTGTACGTCCGGGGTTCACTTTTCACTGAAAACATCTGGGCATCTGCATTACCATGCAAACCCAATACAATACCAATAATCAGAAGTGATAAAATACTTGCGTAATGTTTGTTTAGTTTCATTTTGCGCTTTCTAAATAGATCTAATAACGATAAGGTAATCACCAATGCCTGCTAAAGTTAAAAAATACGAAATATAAAAACTGTTAATTTCCATAATGATAACCGAATAACGGCTTCTAATCATCATCCGGTTATAAGATTTCAATTACTATATATAACTCAAACAGTAACCAATAAATTACGCTATATCATGAAAATATGTGCTTTTTTTAAGGTAAGCTAATATCATGATGCATAAACTATTAATAATAATGCACCTCCGACTTCGAACAACTGATTACTCAGTCCGGTTCCCTCACCGGTCCACCGTAATAAATCAGACGCGCCCTTACTTAATGGTATTAATTTATGTTGATTTCATACCCCTTTAATTGAAAATAATTTAAATTATATATTGACAATCGAGTATATCCGTTGTTATATTTGGTGTCTCTGGTCGGAAAATTGGTCAGTATTGAAATAATGGTCCGGTAGTTCAGCTGGTTAGAACGCCTGCCTGTCACGCAGGAGGTCGTGGGTTCGAGTCCCATCCGGATCGCATAGAAATTTATTAAGCTCTTGTCTTACAATAAGATAAGAGCTTTTTTATTTTATTGGTACAGTAATTGGTACAAGTTCACCTATGAATTTATTTCCCTAAATTTGATTGTATTCAAAATAAATATTTTGTACAAACAGCCTTAGACACTCTGAAATACGCAACCCAGAACCATAAAATAATCTTAAGGTAATTTTTTGGGCTTTCGTGCACGGCCAAAGTCTTCCATATTTTCCAATGGTTTATGCAGAACATAATTGTATAAAAATAAAACAGCGCATAGAGCCTGGTTTTGAGTTGAGGCCGCCACATTTTTTTCATTAGCGAGCCAGGCTAAATAATCGCTTAGATGCTGTTCCGATAATTTTTCAGGATGTTGGAGATGATGAAAGGTAACATACCGTTTAATCCCGCCAACATACGCCTGTTCCGTTCTGAAACTATAATTTTTTGTTCTGATTTCCGCCCTCAGGTCTGATAGCAATTTGGATTTAGCAATAAATTGATTTTTCCCTTTTTATAAAAAAATCATATCGAAAAAGAATCATTACAATAATATTTACTTTTTATGTAAACCTGTTATGTAAACAATTATTTAACATAACATTGCCGATAATACACTTATAGCATTTTAGACAGGTTTTTTGCATGTTATGTCAACTAAGATAATATATTATGCCGGGAAGAGTGTTGGCATAATTATAAGTTAGGCCACAGCAGCCGCTTTTCATTTTTTTCTAATAAAGATTAATCGTTGAACATGTTTTTCACTGGAAACGGTGGCGCCTCCGTTGTCCCAATTACGAAAAGCCACTAAAACCGGCAGGCGTCGCGTTGGTCCGTCTT
>DATFMH010000116.1:0-8138 GCA_035267045.1 Balneolales bacterium | reverse complement strand
ACAATCGAATAACTTGCTATTTTACGTATTGCTCTAAGCTTTCACCATTGTTCATTGAACATTGCTAATTGATCATCGTTTCTGTGTGCCGTTAGGTACACGATGTGGGTAGAAATAGAATTTTAAAAAATACGCCGTGCCGTTAGGTACGGAATGTGAAAGCATATGATTTAGAATCAGGATGCCAAGATTGGTAAGGCTTGTCCCGGATATTTTTAAGGATTTTAATCTATGGGCCGATGGGCCCCACCTACAAGGTGGTGTCCATCTAAAACCGGCAAGAAGCCTGTATAGGTGGACCCCACTTATCAAAGTGGAGCCCACCGTGTAGAATGGATGTTTTTTATTGTCTGAATTAGGATTTATGGGATTATGGGATTGGGCTTGTATGAGCTGTCAGCTGTCAGCTGTCAGCTGTCAGCTAAATATTAATGTTGTTGCTTTAATGAAGTGTATATTTGTCTGAATCACGGATTCGCACGGATTACACTGATGACACGGTTTATTACTGCCCTCTTGCACATTTGGTATCCGAATTCCCGTCGTCGGTCTTTCGAGTCCATTGTCATTACTTAAAAATTCTGCGAAAATCCTCGTCATCTGCGTTCATCTGCGTTCATCTGCGTTCTAATAAAATAATCTTGCTCCTTAATATAGTTAAATGCATATTCCTCAACAGATAATGGATATTGAGGATTACATAGAACAGTTTCGGAAGTTAAACCGGAGTAAGAACAAAAGCATCTGGGATGAGAGGACTCAAAACGGGGCGCCTCATAAACCGTTTTTACTGTTGATCATTATCGACCACATAAGAAACGGCCAAATTGATTCACCTTCCTTTTCGTTAACGCAGGACTTAATTGACGATTTCAGGATGTACTGGAATGGTATTTTACCGGATAAACATTACTCATCCATCGCCTATCCTTTTTATTACATGAATTCAGAACCCTTCTGGCAAATGCATTTTAATGCTGATTATCCGTATGCCGACAAAAAAACATGGACACCATCCGTCCGGGAGCTTCAAAATTATGTTTCCGAAACATACCTTGATCAGGATCTTTTTGATTTTCTAAATGATGAAACCAACAGGGATATTTTACGCCGTGTTCTTCTCGATGAATATTTTGATAAAAAATCACGGGATAAGATCAATGAGCTCTCAAATTATACTGAGGTACTTAATGATTACTCGAAAAAATTATTAGAGAAAGTCGCCGAGCCGTTCGAGAAATACCATGCAAAAAGTCATGATATAACTCATTCGAACAGCTGGATTCAGAACAGGGACAGACCTTTCAGCAGGCTGGTCCGCAAAGCTTATAATTATCAATGTGTTGTTTGTCAATCAGGAATTCTCACCGACGACGGGCTATCCCTGGTTGAAGGAGCCCATATCATTCCATGGAGTAAAAGCTATAACGATGATCTCAGAAACGGGCTGTCGCTATGTCCTTCCCATCACTGGATGTTTGATCATTATTTATTGGCGGTTCGCACAGATTATTCGATTGCTGTCTCCAAGAAACTGGAATTATGGGGTAAGAATGTGGAAGAAACCCTGGCGAGAGATAAAGAGATGATTTCCCTGCCGGATGATAATAAATATTACCCCGCAACGGAAGCACTGGAAGAGCATTGGGAAATGTTTGAAAAATAATATTTGATATAATAACCCTTTACTTTGCCATCCGGTATATTTTTTAATAAAATTCAGAAAGTTTCCGTTACCGGTTACGAATAATAATAGACGGCGTTATAAATGACTCTTGATTCCCAAATACGAATGGCGGCATTTGATTGGCTAGCCGAACAAGTGAAGAGATATGATGATGTGCTGCCACGTATCTTGTTAGTTAAAGGATTCACATTTCATAGCGATAGAATCCCATTAGTTTCTCCTCAAGGGATATTCAAGCCAAAGCAGATGGAATATCCTCTAACAATCACGACTACCGCCGAAGGACCATACGAGGATAGTTTCGATCATAATGATCTCCTTCTATACAAATATCGTGGTACGGATCCAAGGCATCGTGATAATGTCGGATTGCGTAATGCCATGAAAAATGATATTCCGTTGATCTATTTCCATGGAATTGTACCCGGAAAATACTTGGCAGTCTGGCCAGTCTATATTGTGGGTGATGATCAAGGTTCTTTATCTTTTAAAGTGGCTGCTGACAATCAGATATCAATTGAACAACCAGAATTTGTAGCTCAAGAAGATAATTCAGCCCGCCGAGCATATATCACATCAACTGTTAAAACCCGGTTACATCAGAAAGGTTTTAGAGAGCGGGTTATAGCCGCATATCAATCGCAGTGTGCATTCTGCAAACTTAAACACACCGAGCTACTGGATGCCGCACATATTATTCCGGACGAAGAAGAAAATAGTAAACCTACGGTGAATAATGGATTAGCCCTCTGCAAAATTCATCACGCAGCATTCGACCGTTATATAATTGGCGTTACTCCGGATTATGAGATAAAAGTCCGTGAAGATATTCTCAGAGAAATTGATGGACCAATGCTACAACACGGTTTGCAGGAATTACACAATCATAAATTAATCCTGCCAAGATCAAAAAATCTGCGACCAAATCGGGACTATTTGGATTGGAGATATGAGCGGTTTAGGAAAGCGATGTAATTTTAATCCATTTTTTATTTATCAAAATCATTAAAAAAACCTTGTGATAATGTCTGAAAATTGGGCAAGAGAAGAAGTCATAATAATTGTTGATGATTACTTCGATATGTTAATTGAAGAATTATCAGGTAAGACTTATAGTAAAACTGAACATCGTCGAACAATTCAAAATAAATTAAATAATCGATCTAAAGGGGCAATTGAATATAAACATCAAAATATAAGTGCTATTTTGCGTGAATTACGTATGCCTTATATCCAAGGATATATACCAAGATATAATTACCAACTTTTACTACAAGAAGAGGTTATTAACTATCTGAATGCTCATAGGGATATCGATCAAATAATAATACAGTTCGTTGAATCTGATGTTAACCCAAAGGAGCCTAAAGATTTACCTAATATTGAGGTGAGCATACCGGAATTAATATTTAAACCAGAAGATTCTACGTTTAAAATGAAAAATTATAGAATAAAAAGAGACTATTACAATGAAGAGATAAATAATACAAAGCTCGGTTTGTTGGGTGAAAAATTTGTGCTTTCTTACGAAAAATTTTATTTAAAAAATTTAGGACTAAGCTCTTTTATCCATAAAATTGATCATGTTTCAAAAACTGTTGGAGATTCGGCTGGTTTTGATATTCTTTCATTTGATGAAAATGGGAGAGAAAAATTTATAGAAGTTAAAACTACACAAATGGGTAAGGAAGTGCCTTTTTATTTTACTCGTAATGAACTCAGTTTTTCGCGTAAGAATAGCAAAAATTATAGGCTTTATCGTATTTTTGATTTCAAAAGAAGTCCCCATTTTTATCAATTAAAAGGAACATTAGATAAATCCTGTGAATCTATTCCAACTAAATTTATGGGCTGGCCAAAATAAAAACTTGTTAATATAAAGGACAAAAATATTACTTGGAAAATCACAGAAAACATCTGGAATGAAGAATTTCGATGGTTTTTAGTGGATGAAGGTAGAATACAATATGCATTTAAAGATCAAAGCTCAGCAATCAAGTTTGAAAAGCAAGGCTATATGCATTATATGCTTATCACAAACCTTGACAATTTAACAAACGATACCCTGAGGAATTCAATTCTTGGGATAATAAAATTCAGACATGTTTAGTGTGGACAGCCTAACAAAATATTTAAAATCGTTTCTTCTTCATACAATACCAAACATTAAACTTTTCTCTGTGCCCTCCGTGCCTACCCTGTGCTCCCTGTGGTAATCTTTTAATGCCCAACCCATTAGAATCAGGATGACCAAGATTGCTATTTCCCTTAAAATCATTCTTTCACATTCCGTACCTGACGGCACGGTGATTTGTTGGTAATCCTCTATTTCTACCTGCATCGTGTACCTGACGGCACATAGTAACAATGATTAATTAGCCATTATCAATGAACAATGGGGGGAAGCATAGGGCATGGCGCAAAGGGTATTGCGTTTAATGGCCCTGCGCCTTTAGGCCATGGAATGAAATGGCATCCATATAAATACCAGGGTTTTAGCCCTTTTTTGTCAATATCAAAGGGCTGAAGCCCTGGTTTTTTTACATCAATTTTTATCCCGGCCCTAAAGGACCGGGCAACGACTAAAGGCTGTTAACAACTAACCGCAATCTACCGACTATTCTGTCACTCCGTCTGTCATCATACAAATCAATCAATGCTCAGTTACCTTATTAAAGATAAAATCTATTAATCGTTTAAAGCCGTTGACAGATCCCTCCAGTGCGTCGGGAGGACAGCTTTGGATCAGATATTAGGTTAATAGCCCTGGTTCACGAGATTCCGGATCGGGGTCCTGGATAACGTAATTGTAATATTGGGATGACTAAATTTGATTTTTGTTAGTGGTCCGTGATTTGTTGTCATTTTGTCCACCTTAATAACTCAATAACCTAATAACTTTCCGTTTTGCCTTCATTTACGCTATGCGCCATAAGCATTGCCCTATGCTAGAAAATCTACTTAGATCTGCAAAAATCTGCGAACCTTTTCTTTCCTTCTCCAGTTTCCGTATTCCGGTTTAATTACACGAATCATTTGAGTTATTAATATAAAATTCGTCCGAATAGATCAGGCGAAGATTATCGTCCGGTGTTAGCAGCGGATAGTAAATACCCGTGGTTGAAACTTTACCTCCTGGTATTGGTAGTCGGGGCATTTGGGCATCCGTTACTGTATGTACAACCTGATCCTTATTCACATCTACGATATGCAGAGCACTGTCCTTCTCCATTACCAACACACGTTGGTTATAGGGTTGGGCAAAATTGATACCCGAAACAAGCCTGGAAAGGTCCATTTGCTTATTGTCCTTAAAGCGGTGGTAATACCTACCATTGTCATAAGTAACCGCCGAGCCGTCAGCGCTCATCATAAATTTTCCGGCGTTGCCTGCATGAAACAATTCCTTTCCATTAGAATTAAAAATATAGAGTGATTTATCCACTTTGACAGCTACGGCACTGTTTGTGTATCGCATATCTTTAATATTAGGATAACTATTGTTCAAGGTAACGGGAAACTCAAATAGAGTATCGAGCATACTATCCGGATGGAGCCTGAGCAGCCGGTTCTCCTGGTAATTCAGATTGTAATAAAAATTTTGTGCGGATGAATCACTCGTAATCTTATAATAAGAGGTCTGAGCGATAAAAAGGATATTACCCTGCGCATCGAACCGGGGAGTAACAACTTTGGTCATTTTATACCTGGTGCTGTCATAAAAAGCCGCCTTATAGGATAGCAACTTCTTAACACCCTTATCAAGAACAGTATGCATAAACAGTGAACTTTGAATCAACCTTCGCGTGTAATCTTGTCCGGTAGAAAGATTTTTCAGTGTGTCATTAATCTCTTTATGGTAGGCCAATTCGTGGCTCGTTGGATAGATATCGGCATCAAGCATATTATAAAAGCCTGAATATACTCCCTCGGTCTCCCGATCTTGCCAGAGGGTATAGTCCGTAGTATCAACCACACCATAATGTAAGAACGTAACCTCCTGAGTATTAAGAGCCAGGGCCTTGCCATCAGCTGAATACCGGATACCATGGCCCAAAGCCCTGTATATATCAGACTCCTGGTCATAGGTTATAAATTCCATCATACGTATCTCTGAAAAGTGTTGTAAAGAAGGAGCATCCGATTCAATCACATGTAAATCAAGGGTATAGGGGGTATATTCATCTCCACCATAGCAACCATTCATAATGTCACCACAGCCAGAGGCGCTGATCAGCAGGACCAACAGCAGGATATTACTGAGGATCCTGGGTTGATATCGTAGTATAGAATTGACCATTGATTTGAATAAAGTTTGATATAAGGGGATACATATTTGATCCCGTTAACTGTTTTGAATAGAGATCTGTTACACTCTTATCCGTCAAATCGATACGAATGCACCGGACTAAATTCCCGTAATTGGTCTCATAACTGACAAATAGTTGATTTGATGCCACATCGAAATACATAGACAAATCATATTCACCAATTGGTCCCTCCATACTAATCAGCTCTTCCGTCTTATTTGTGGATGGATCATACTTGAATATCTTATTGGATGTAGCAAAAATTACCTGATGTCCGTCAATAGCATAGCCATCTCTGTAGACATTATTATGGACTTTGCGCAAAATATGTGTACTGAGATCCTGCACATACAATGAATGAGAGTATGATGACAGAAAAGCATAATGATCGCCCAGAAGTCCCTGTACATGCTGGTAATCAATAGTGTGATAGGGAAGATTGGGGTGAAAATCCGTTTTGATAGAAAAATTCTGTTTAGAATTACCGGTATAAAAACTGACTGACTCATAATAGGGGTTCGTATACAACCGGGTATTAAGACTATCTGTCAGCAGATCGTAGATGGTCGACTTAGCCAGGACCTCCAGACTGTCCTGGTAAGGATAGACGTCCATAATATCATGAATAAGGTAATGTGTAGAATCCGTTCGCTGAGCATTAAGGTTGAGAATCGTCTGGAAAGATGGATGGAGCAGATCTTTGAACTGCAAAGCCTGTAATGTGGAATGCTCCAGGAGGGAGTCAGAATTCAATCCGTGATAGGAGATCCGTGTGTTACTATTCCATACCCGGTACCAAGGAAGGAGGAAGTTATTTTTTTCACCTGCGTGTTTATATATAATTTCTTTAACCGGTTTAAATTCATCTGCATTAACCAGGACGACATCATAGAAAATTCCAATTGCGAAGTAATGATCATTGATTGCCTTGAGGTGCAAGCCGTAACCATCCAGCGCCCAATTGGTAAAATATCCATCCACAACAACATTCTGAGTTAGTGCGGTTTTACTTTTGGCATCCATGTGTATTAGCTTGATGTAATGCGTTTGGCTGGTTATGTGCAGAGATGTTGGAGCAGATCCGCCAGAGCACCCTGTTAAAGCAAAACAATATGCCAGTAGTACAAATAAGATGGTTGGCCGTTTAAACAAAACTCTTTGTTTCTTTATTCAATAATATGTTATAGCCGGTCGTCATACCAATAAATTCCCCCTTTTTCATGATAATTCGATTACGGTTTGACTTTCACATCTCCCCGCTCCACGGTCTCAAGTAACGCTGGAAGTATTATTTTCATTAACCGGCATGGCTAAAATCATTAATAACAAATAACTGTTACTAATATAACCACATCTTACGGATTTCAAACCATTATTTATAAGGCGCGGACATGTGACAATGTTCAATTAGCAATTATCAATGAACAATGGTGGAAAGCATAGAGCATGGCGCATAGGGCATGGTATAGAAAGGTCCCATAGGCACAAAACTAAAACTGTTAGGTTACCTTGTTAAACATATAGGCCAGTGAATATTTAAAGCCGCTGATAGATCCCTCCAGTGCGTCGGGAGGACAGCTTAGTGATGAGTAAAGGTTTCTAATCCTACTTAATCCGCGTTCATCTGCGAAAATCTGTGGCTCAATAATACATTCTCCGGTTTCCGTGGTCCGCGTTCAATACATCAAGGGCACCTAACGCCCATTCCCATACTTCAATGGTGGAAAAGCATAGAGCATGGCGCATAGGGCATAGTATTGAATGGGCCCATAGGCACAAAACTAAAACTGTTAGGTTACCTTGTTAAACATATAGGCCAGTGAATGTTTAAAGCCGCTGATAGATCCCTCCAGTGCGTCGGGATGACAGCTTAGTGATGAGTAAAGGTTTCTAATCCTACTTAATCTGCGTTCATTTGCGTTCATCTGCAAAAATCTGTGGCTCAAATTAAACAGAGTAAAGTTTTAAGTGTTAAGAGATAAGAGGGAAACAACTTGAAGTACTTCCATTGTCATCCAGGGCACCTAACGTCCATTTGTCTCATAATCCCTCTGATCATTGTTAATTGATCACTGACATTGTACGCCCGTTGGGATTCGAACCCAAAACCTTTGGCTCCGGAGGCCAACGCTCTATCCAGT
>DATFMH010000115.1:0-12416 GCA_035267045.1 Balneolales bacterium | reverse complement strand
AACCGGATTATTGAACTTGTAGATGGACGGGTTACCAGTGATCAATTAACAGTAAATCATTAACAATGATCAATTAATAATGAGTAATTAGTAATTGTGAAAAATCACATATGAAACAAAATATCATTCAAAATAAATCTTATGATTTTGCTGTTCGAGTGATCAGGATGTATCAGCTTCTTACAAAGGAAAAGAAAGAATTTGCTTTGTCTAAACAATTTCTTAAAAGTGATACATCAATCGGGGCCAATGTAGAAGAAGCTATTGGGGGAAGTTCCAAAAAAGATTTTTCTCAAAAAAATGAAAATTGCGTACAAAGAAGCCCGGGATACATCGTATTGGTTGCGATTACTAAAAAATACTGATTTTATCGATGATAAGGCTTTTAATTCAATTCATGACGAATGTGAAGAGTTATTGAAATTGCTCTATTCAATTATAAAAAGCTTTAAACCCTAATTGCTCATTTTCCATTGCTAATTACTAATTGATACGCGATCAGCAGCGGGCAAAAAAAAGCTGATGGCTGAGTGCTAAACACTGAATGCTATAATAATTCTGTAACAATTAATCCTATTTCTGTTCTATGTTATGGAACATGTTCGTCAAATAAAACAATACAATCAAACATTTATTAATAATTGATTGTATCACTATTTCATGATTATACTTGCTGTTGACGAGATCTCAATATATAACTTAGTTTACATACAGGATGAATAAATTCGGCTATTTACTACTGGTTATTGGTTTGTTTGTAGGGTGTGCATCCTCCCAAAAATTATTAGAGAAAGGGCGTTATGATAAGGCCATATCAAAATCCGCTAAAGCATTGCGAAAACATCCGAATGACGCAAAGCAACTTCATGTTCTCAAAGAGGCATTCACGAAAGCGAACGCGTTCGATAAGGAACAAATTGATTTCCTGAAAAAAGAGGATCGAAAAGAAAATTCATTTAAAATTTATAAGCTCTATACTAGTCTGAAAAACCGCCAGGATGTGATTCGCTCGATTCCAACTAAAGACCGGGAACAATTCACTCTTGTTAATTATGATGATCAAATCATTAATTCTAAAAAGCGGGCTGTTGATAATTTTTACCAGGAAGGTTTGACTTTATTAAACCGCGGCGGTAAACAGAACGCACGGGTTGCTTTCCTCGATTTCGATAAAGTCTCAAATATCTATCCGAATTATCAACATGTGAACCGGCTTATTAATGAAGCTCATTATGCCGGCATGAATAATGTCCTGTTCCGGATCAAAAATAATTCCAATGTCATCCTGCCAAAAAATTTCAACAGCGAATTAAAGAAAATAAGTTTAAAAGGACTCAACACACGATGGATCAATTATGATACCTACCAGGATACCAGTATTAATTATGATTATTATATCGTATTGAATATTAATAAGATCAAAGTTTCGCCCGAAGCAATCGACCGGAAATCGTACACGGATATAAAAAAGATTCAGGATGGTATGAAGTATGTACTCGATGCGAACGGTAATGTGAAAAGAGACTCAGCCGGAAATGATATTAAAGTGCCTAATATGGTAACAGTAACAGCCAACGTCACCGAATCGATTCAACATAAAGAAACTCTAATAGGCGGGTCTATCGATTATGTAGATTTGGTAAGTAAACAACTAATTAAATCGGACCCGGTATCGGTTCACTCTGTATTCAACCATTATTCCGCAGATTATAAAGGAAATAAGAAAGCGCTCTCTAAAGAATCACGTAAAATAATTGGTGGACACCCGGTTCCGTTTCCATCAGACAAACAGATGCTAATGGATACTGCCCGGCTATTAAAAGATCATTCAAAAACCATCATTTATAATAACAAACGAATTTTGGCAGATTAATCTCGAAATAGCGCAGTACTTTCTACAACTGATATAAATAGAAAATGTAATCGGTTAAAGGTGGCTCATATCCAAGTTTCCGTATTCGGAATGTCATTTGGGCCCTATGATGCGTGGAGTGATTTAATACATGGGTTAATAAATCACGCAACGGAATATGGTGCGGTACCCCTTTTGAGTTCACATAATCCCGTTTACGATCCAGTTCTACTTCATCTACCGATTTTAAGAGATTTCGGTATTTGTCATTTATATTAAGTAATTGATCGTTCCATTGATCCGGAGGGATCAATTTTTGCATATCAATTTCGGATTTCCCCTGATCGATTCGTTCAAACCACATTTGTTCGATATCAATAATATGGCTCATTAACGATTGTAAACGTTCATCGTCGATGTTATTCTCGAAAATGGCATTGATGACATTCTCACATGCCCACTTATCATACCGGAACAGCCTTGTAAAATATTGTATCATTTTAGTATGTAGTTAGTTACAGGTATATTATTAAGTTAGTCAAAAACGTAAACAATTTTTAATAACAGATTGTTCATCAACTATTGAGGATAGATAACAGATGAGATAAAAATTTGAATTTTGATATAAATACCCGAGGCCATATTTGAATCATTTTTAAATCCAAAAATCCATTAATCTAAAAAATCCAAATTCTGACTATATAGAACACGGATGACGCAGATGACGGTTGATTTAAAATTAACCTTCTTTTTAAATCCTATAAAATAATCCCGCCCATCCTATCAATCCTTCCCATCCGGATTCTAAAACCTTAGAGACATTCTTTCACATTCCGTACCTAACAGCACGGCGTATCTTTGCAATAATTCTATTTCTACCTATATCGTGTACCTTATGGAACACAGGAGAAAATGATCAAATAAATGTTATCAATGAATGATTAGGAAATAAACAACATAGCAAAGAACATATGTTTAAAGACCCAATTAACGAGCTCCCGGATCGGGGTCCGGGTTGACTTTTTAGTGGAGGGGAAAATGGTCTGTAATCTGTAGTCCGTGGTCCATTAAAAAAAAATCTGCTTAAATCCGCGGGAATCTGTGGCAAAAGAAAAGGCAACGGATTTGAGGTGAGATGATCCGTTACCTTTAAAATTTCCTCTTTCGAGGTTTTCTATGGTATATAAATGTAACAAATTAGATAAGGAATTGTTTATAATTCTCATCGAATCATTACTATAAATTATTGTTGTATATGTATTTATATTAATATATATACATGCGCTAATTATTTTTTTAACTGTATTTTCTTTTTCCCATATTATTCCTGCCCATTATTACATTTAAAAAACGGGTAGCTGGCAATTCGATCTGGTTAATGGAAATTATTAATATCAATACACATATATTTAATTATGAAAAACCGATGCGGTTGGGTTTCTGATGATCTGCTATACATTGAATATCATGATAAGGAATGGGGCGTTCCGGTTCATGATGATCAGACACATTTTGAATTTCTGATACTTGAAGGCGCGCAGGCCGGATTGAGCTGGATTACCATACTACAAAAGCGTGAAAACTACCGGAATGCATTTGATCAATTTAATCCTGCTATCATAGCCACCTACGATAAGGATAAAATCGAGGAATTATGTAATGACAGTGGTATCATCCGCAACCGCTTAAAGATAAAGGCTGCCGTTACAAATGCACGAGCTTTTTTATCCATTCAGAAAGAATTTGGCAGTTTTGATCATTACATATGGAATTTTGTTGATGGCAAACCTATTCATAATGAATGGACTACACTTGGGGAAGTACCGGCGAAAACAGGATTGTCTATTGAGATGAGCAAAGCTTTAAAAAAACGCGGGTTCAAGTTTGTGGGTCCTACCATATGCTATTCTTACATGCAGGCTACCGGCCTTGTGAATGACCATGTTACATCGTGTTACAGATATAAACAGCTGGTAAATAATACATAGATGCCGGTCTATTCAATACTTTTTTTGCATCATTTACAAACATTTATAATATCAACAGGATGAAAGCTTTACATTTGAATAAACGATAAATAGATTGATCGATAATAACATTTATTTATGTCTCTCTTAATTACATATAACTAATCTGACATTATCTGAATTCCTGTACATTTGGGTTACCTGTTGTCTAATACTATTACCGATGGTAATGATGTCGCTCTCAATTCGCATCATGGAGTGCGAATACCGGGATTTCATATGAAGATGATCACAAAACTAACTGCAACATTTTATCTGACGGATTCTTTAAAATAAAATTTAGAATTATGGTGCTTTTCCCATTTTTATCAATTAATTACAGTCCAGATAATAACTAAAGGAGCAAATATGATTAAAACTACTGAACATAGTGTGCTAAAGTATTTAGCACTAACTTTGATCATTTTGATTAGCGGACCACTTTTAGGTAAATCCTACGCCTTGTCCTCTAAACAAAATGATACTACTGATGTATTTAGAAATATAAATTTCCGGGATATAGGTCCGGCTATAGCTGGTGGACGCGTTAGTTCTGTTCAAGGTGTACCCGGTAATCCTGATATTTATTATATTGGTGCTGCCGGTGGTGGTGTCTGGAAAACAACAAATGGGGGAAATTCCTGGAAAGCCATTTTTAAAGATCAACCCACTTCGTCCATCGGGGCCATCGCCATTGCTCCTTCCAATCCAAATCTCGTTTGGGTGGGAACCGGAGAAGCCAACATACGCAATGATATAATTGATGGTCACGGTGTCTATTTTTCACCCGATGCCGGCGCCACATGGAAATCCATTGGATTAAATGATGTAGGCCAAATATCAAAAATTGTTGTCGACCCGAACAATCCCAATACGGTCTTTGTAGCTGCTATCGGTCATGCCTGGGGGCCCAACAAAGAAAGAGGGTTATTTAAAACTACCGATGGTGGACAACATTGGAAGAAAGTATTATTTGTTAACGATTCCACCGGTGTAACCGATGTTATTTTCAAGCCTGGCAACCCTGAAGTTATGTTTGCTGCTACCTGGAAAGTTATGAGACGCCCGTGGACACTGATCGATGGCGGTAAAACGAGTGCCATTTACAAGTCGACCGATGGGGGAGATACCTGGACAAAAGTGACCAAAGGATTACCATCCGGTAACATCGGACGTATCGCTTTTGCAACCTCTAAATCAAACCCTGATCATATTTATGCGCTTGTAGCTGCTAAAAACGGTACATTATATGATACACACGACGGTGGACAAAGCTGGGACAAAGTAAGCAATAACCATCAGCTTGATGTCCGCCCGTTTTATTTTTCGACCATGGCAGTGGATCCGACTAATGACAACCACGTTTATTTTCTTTCATTCCGGATGTCGGAATCAACTGATGGTGGGAAGACCGTTAAAACAATCGCGAAGGGTGTTCATGTCGACTACCATGCGATTTGGATCGATCCGACGAATCCGAATCGAATGATCGTCGGTAATGACGGCGGAGTATACATATCTCGTACAGCTGGTAAATCATGGCATTATTGTGATAATATGCCAATCGAAGAATTCTATGAAGTTGCTGTTGATTCCAGTACGCCATTTAACCTGGGTGGTGGATTACAAGACAATAATGCATGGTACGGACCATCAAACAATATTCACGGAGGCAGTATCAAAGGGCGCCACTGGGTTTCAGTTGCCGGTGGTGATGGTGAATATGTGGTCCCCGCACCAAGCAATCCAAATATCGTCTATGCTGAATCACAGAACGGTTACATAAGCCGGACAGATCTGAAAACGGGAATCAGAAACTCCATTAAACCTACTTTTAAAGGAGTCAGTATGATCAGCCCGAAAGATCTGAAATACCGTTATAACTGGACAACCCCGATTGCCGTATCTTACAAAGATGCCAATACCGTTTATCTCGGAGCGAACGTACTGTTCAAAACAACCGATGGCGGTAGAACCTGGGATGCGATAAGTCCGGATCTGACCAGAAATGATAAAAGTACCCAGGTTAAGGCTGGTGGCCCCGTGGCACACGATATGAGTGGAGCGGAAACATACGGAACCATCCTTTCGATCGGATTATCCAAAAAAGATCCGAATGTTATATGGGTCGGTACTGACGACGGACAGATACAGGTTACCCGTGATGGCGGGAAAACATGGGATAATGTTTCAAAACACGTACCCAATCTTCACAAAGGTGGTCGTATTTACCAGGTTGGTGTCTCACCATTCGATCCCGGTACCTGTTATATCACGGTCAATTATCATATGATGGACAACCCGCATCCATATGTTTATAAAACATCAGATTACGGACATAAATGGAAAGAAATTGACAATGGTCTTCCGGCTGATTTTCCGGCAAATGTAGTTCGCGAAGATCCCAATCAAAAAGGTTTCCTCGTCCTGGGAACTGATAATGCATTGTATTATTCCAATAATGATGGTGATAGCTGGAATAAGATCAAAAGCAACTTTCCAACAGCACCTGTATGGGATGTCAAATTTGTGAAACGTGATCATGATTTGGTTCTTGCTACTCACGGACGTGGATTATTTGTCGCTGACAATATTCGACCATTTGAGGAAATGAACAATAATATCAAAAATGATACATTTCATCTGTTTTCCTTGCAACCGGCCGTCATGATCAATCGCTTGTATCAGGATGGTTCCAATGAGCCCGGTCATTATTCCGCTCCCAATCCACCCTCCGGCGCTGTTATCGATTACTACCTGAAACATTCCATCAAGAAAAACAAAGAGGAGAAAAAAGAAGGTAAAACGCCGGTCAGGATTACGATTACCGATTCCAATGGTAAAGTAGTAAACACTTTATACGGTCCTGCCAAACCCGGTGTTAACAGGTTTGAATGGAATCTTCGATATAAAGGAGCTAAAAGATTAACCATTTATGGCAATGAACATCACAACGCCAACAACAGCAGAGGACCTGAAGTACTGCCGGGAACGTATAAAGTAAGTGTTACCGTAAATGGCAAGACACAATCACAATCTTTAGAAGTTAAACCGGATCCAAATCTTCCGTTTGATATGATGGCTGCCCAGAAACGCAATCAAGCCATGTTCCGTGCTATGAATGACGTTTCAGCTATGACTCAAATGTTAAATGAGATTCATGATTTGCATACGCAAATTGGCAACCTGAAGAAGACCATAAACAAACAGGATAACAGTGATCAGTATAAAGCTGTGGTCAAACAAGCCGGCAAACTGGATAAAAAGCTGATGAAGATTAAGGATGAGGTTATTGAGACTAAAGCCCAGCATGGTGTTGGTGAAGATGACATACACTATCTGTCTCATCTGTACAGCTGGTTCCGCCGCATGGGATATTCACTCAGTTCTTATGATCAGGAACCAACACAACGTGCGATGAGTTATATGCAGGAACTTGAGGGCAAGCTGCATCCGTATATCACTAATTTCAATAGTATCCTTAATAAGGATGTTACAGACTTCAATAATGCAGCCAAAGCTCAAAACTTACCAACGCTTCTGGCAGGCAAACCCGTTTCAATGTAAACATAATTGAACAACAAACAGAAGAGGCCGTCCTGTTTGCAGGTGCGGCCTCTTTTTTTAAGAATATGATAATCGATTCCGGATGCCGGAAGTTCGTGAAGCTTTATCGTACTGTATAATAAGTGTCATCCGTGCGAATCCGTGATTCAGACAGAAAAACAACAAACCCGCCTAAAGCGAACTTATCCAAATCCAAATCAACACTGCCCTTTGGCTATGCTATACAAATCTTCATTCGTTTATTACCTCAAATTATCTTACCTTTATACGTTTTAAATTAACAATGGTTTATCGTCTACCTATTAACATAACAATATACCGTATCCAAAAAGTTATTAGTTACAAACATATAAGTCGTGATATTTAACTCCCGTCTGCTATTAGTCACATATTATCATCAATCCCAATTTTACCTATGGCAATGAATAGAAAATCTGATGAAAAGATTAACTGGATCAGTACGAGTGCTTTCTGGATCGTTCATTTATCATGTCTGGCAGCTTTTTGGACAGGATTCAGCTGGACAGCCGTTATTGTCTTACTTTTAACCTACAGTGTACGCATGTTCGGTATAACTGCCGGTTATCATCGCTATTTCTCTCACCGTTCATTTAAAACGGGCCGGATCTTCCAATTTATTTTAGGTGCGTTTGGAGCGGCATCCGCCCAGAAGGGGCCATTATGGTGGGCTGCTTTACACCGGCATCATCATAAGTATTCCGATACTGAAAAAGATATTCACTCCCCCGCAAGACGTGGTTTTTGGTGGAGTCATGTAGGTTGGATTTTATGTGACAAATATAATAAAACCGACTATGACCTCGTACATGACCTGGCAAAATATCCTGAATTAAAATTTCTAAACCGTTTTCATCTTATACCACCCATTTTGCTTGCAGCAACATTATTTGGCTCAGGGTATGTAATTAATTTGTTTTTTCCTTCTCTTCACACTTCGGGATTACAATTGCTGATTTGGGGATTCTTCATCAGTACCGTTATGGTATATCACGGAACCTTTTCTGTTAATTCATTGGCGCATGTATTAGGACGAAAACGTTTTAATACCAAAGATGACAGCAAAAACAGCTTATTGATAGCACTTTATACTTTTGGGGAAGGCTGGCATAACAACCATCACCGCTATCCATCTTCGGAGCGTCAGGGTTTTTATTGGTGGGAAATAGATTTCTCTCATTATATGCTGAAAATTTTATCCTGGTTTCATATTGTCTGGGATTTGCGAACCCCACCCCAGAAAGTATATGCCGAAAAAAGATATTTGAAACGGCCTGGCAAGTTTTAAATATTTAAATTGGAAATATCCGGCACTTAAAATCCTTTGTCCAACTAATTAAAGACTATTTTATCCGAATTCAATATTGCATATATTATTAAATAATTATATTGTTTTATAAATATTAAAAACATCTAACTGTTTATCTAAAAAAAGGATAAGAGTATGAAAGTAAATATTGGTTCAGCTGACAGAACGATTCGTTTTATCTTAGGTATCGTTATTATCGCACTTGGATTTTACTATAAGAGTTGGTGGGGAATTGTAGGAATTATACCATTAGGTACTGCATTTATCCGGTTTTGCCCTCTTTACCTTCCATTCGGACTGTCAACAGCCCCCAAATCTGCTGAAAAATAATAGGTTATAAAACCCCGGATTTTCAAAACGTTAATAGGATAAATTCGGGGTTTTATATTCATCACCTTAGCTTCTGTCCACCTATTCATTTTCAATAATGGCACTAACAACATGAAAGATTTTTGGAATAAACGATACAATCGGGAAGATTTTGTTTATGGCATAACTCCCAATGCTTTTTTTAAACAATTTATCGATACACATAAACCCGGTAAGATCCTATTGCCGGCCGATGGTGAGGGACGCAACGGTGTTTATGCTGCTTATAACGGTTGGGAAGTGGATGCTTTCGATTATAGTGAAGAAGCAAAAAAGAAAGCCATCCGGCTGGCAGATAAATATGATGTGCAACTGAATTATACCGTAGAAGATTTTGAATCTGTTACTTTTTCGGAAAATCATTACGATGCTGTGGCCCTGGTTTATGCTCATATGCCCTCCGATACCCGCAGAAAAATTCATCGCAAACTCATTAAGAGCCTGAAAAAAGGTGGAATGTTGATATTAGAAGCCTTCTCTAAAGAACAAATGAATTATTCATCCGGTGGTCCCAAAAATATTGATATGCTTTATAATCCCGAAGATCTCAAAAAAGATTTTGAACGATTGGATATTACCTATCTTGAACAAATGACTATTCACCTGGATGAAGGAGAGCATCATCAAGGTGAAGGAAATGTAATACGATTGATAGCAGAAAAATCAAAATAATCTGTTAGATTACTGTTAGTCTTACTATTCGTTATTGCAGGGAGGAGTTTATGCGTGATTATTTGGGTATATTTATTTCTGTTTTGCTTTTAAGCCTGCCGGTCGTTCTAAAAGCCCAACAAAATACCCCGAAAGACAGCCGACTTGAACAACTTACACGATTAAATGGATGGGTTATTTATTCGGCTATTTTCAGCTTACCACAGACACACCATATTTTTCTTGATGCTGCCGGTGACGAAGCATGGCAAACATATCAACCCGGTGATATGCCCCTGCATTTATCAGATGAACAGAAAGCTAATATTCTTAGTAAATCGGCTCTTTATTTAAAGGGATTAACAGAATACCAACAACATCAATATTTGGGTCAGTTAGTTGACTGGATTATATCTGAGCGCCAATTACAGATTTACAAACAATTGACCAGTGTTGAACAAACCTTGGCAGTATATTATCAGATCCATGAGACACGAAGTTTTTTCAAGCCTTACCTTCAATCTAGGGGGTTAGATCTAAATACGGATCCCAAAATGGTTGCGGCCACTCTTTCGTCAGCGGAAGGTTCGGAAATCACGTATCAGATTCTTAACCGACTGGCACTCATGAATCAAAAAGAAAAACTGACATTCTTCCGTAATTTCTATGATCATTTAATAAAAGATTTACCAAAATGGTGAGAAAATATGCAGAATACAGAATGAAGAATGTAGAATTCAGAAGAAAGAACGGGAAACACTAATTAGTTTAACGTGGTTTTTAAAAAAAATAACAGATTTGCGTTCTTCATCATCCCGGTTATCTGCGAATATCTTTGACTAAAAAACGGATTGATGAGTTGTTGATGATCGGCTATTAGGTTTTAAACACAATTATTTACCAATTATGTATAGGGATTCTTGAATGCGGTTTTATTTTAATGGATATTAAAATTTAAATAACCTGCATCTAACTATTCCTTAACAATTAATACATAATCATTCAATGGCCAAAAAGAACTCAAATAAACTTGCATTATCAATCATCACCTTCATTTTCTTTATGTGGGGATTCCTTACCGTGATGAATGATATTCTAATTCCGCATTTGAAATCCATGTTTCACCTGAGCTATGCCGGGACGATGCTCATTCAATTCATGTTCTTTCTGGCTTATTTTATCATGTCGATGCCATCGGGTAAGATCGTATCACTTTTCGGATATAAAAATACCATTATTATAGGATTGATCGTCTCCGGTATAGGTGGATTATTATTTTATCCGGCAGCCGCCTTGCCTTCTTATCCACTATTTTTGGCTGCCTTTTTCATTTTGGCGACAGGTATAACGATACTGCAAGTGGCCGCCAACCCATATGTGAGTTTATTAGGTCCCTCAAAAACGGCATCAAGCAGACTTAATCTGGCCCAGGCTTTTAATTCTCTGGGAACTATGATCGCCGGACCTATTGGCGGAATGTTAATTCTGTCGACTGCGGTAGTTACAGCTGCAAAATTTGCCAGCTATAGCCAGGTACAAAAATTGGCCTACCAGACGCAACAGGCACATACGGTTCAGTGGCCATATATCGGATTCGCTATAATCCTGTTCATATGTGCCGGAATTGTTTATCTGTTCCACTTACCTGAAGTTGTATCAGAGGAAGACCTGGAAGAGATACAGAAAAAGAAAGATCAATATACGTATCGCGAAGCGCTCAAACATAAACACCTGGTATTTGGTGTCGTCGCTATCTTTATGTATGTCGGTGCAGAGGTAACAATTGGCAGTTTCATGGTTAACTTCATCAGCTTGCCCAACATAGGACACATAACACAAAGTACGGCTGCCAAGTATCTTGGTTTCTATTGGGGTGGTGCCATGGTGGGGCGTTTTATTGGCTCTGCCATTCTTCAAAAAGTCAATGCCCGTAAGCTGCTTGGTATTTTTGCGGCTATAGCCGGTATTCTGGTACTTATAACCATGCTAACAACCGGTCAGATAGCCATGTGGGCGATTCTTTCGGTTGGTTTATTCAACTCTATTCAGTTCCCGAATATCTTCACACTGGGTATCGAAGGTATGGGAAGGCTTACGGATAAAGCTTCCAGCCTGTTGATCATGGCAATCGTCGGTGGTGCTTTAATCCCCGTTATTCAAGGTGTTATTGCAGATAATATCGGCGTCCATCATGCTTACATTCTACCGCTGATTTGTTACGCTTATATCGTTTTCTATGGATTCAAAGGTTCACAAATCCGGGAACGAGTGGTACCTGCTGCCACATGAGAGCAGAGGGAAAAAGTTATTGAGTTATTGGGTTAGTGAGTCTCTCGTTACCAACGAAACCTTGAGAACGAGGATTACTCAATCCATTTTCGTTACGAAACAAATAAGCTTTTTTTCTTAATAACTTAATATACTCAATAACTATATATAACGCTGTGCGTCATGCTCTCTGCTGATCATTATGGATTCAAACCTAGAGCTTTGATATACCCCCTATTGGGTGTGCAATTTTGGAACTTAATATTTCTTAACAGCTCATCCAAAATGACTTGAGCTTCCTGCATGGAAGGACGGTCTTTGCGAAAATCCTTAAAACTATCACCCCATTCATCGGCAAAAGTCGTGATCTTATCCC
>DATFMH010000114.1:0-2415 GCA_035267045.1 Balneolales bacterium | reverse complement strand
GTTTCATTCTCCAGGGTAATCTCATCGTAGCTGACGGTTTTTATCTTATTCATATTGATAATAAACGATCGGTGTATGCGCAGAAACGTATCAGAAGGCAGTTGTCGCTGCATATCACTCATCGTTTCCCTTGTAATGATTGTTTCGCTGCCGGTTCGTATCTGAACATAATCCTTTAACCCTTCGATATAGATGATATCCTCAGGATCAATCTTCCGTTTCACACGTTCAACGGTTACAAAGAGGAACTTTTTCTTATTTGGATTTGGAACTATGCCCGAATCAGCATTCAGATATTCAAATCGCTGAAGTGCTTCGAGCAACCGGGAAAAAGAGACCGGTTTCATGAGATAATCGATGGCATTCACTTCAAAACCTTCAACAGCATAATCCCTATGTGCGGTTACGAGAATCAGTCCCGGTGGATTTTTCAGTGAACGGAACAGGTCCAGACCGTTTAGCTCCGGCATCTCAATGTCAAGTAACAGCAGATCTACCGTATTACTTCCCAAAAATTCAAAGGCATCAGTGGCATTTGTGTCGGTTCGGACAATCTCATAGTTGTTCAGTTTATCTAAATGTTGATGTATGATTCGAATTGCTACCGGTTCATCATCAACGATCATACATTTCCATTTATTCATGATTTCCCCCTCTCCAATGGAACGGACAGATCCACCAGGTATTCTTTTTCTGTTTGCCGGATATCCATACGATAGCGTTTCCCATATAACAGGTTTAACCTTTTACTTACATTTGCCAATCCCACCCCATGACCGGATTGTTCAGATCGTTTTCCCGGGATCGAATTGATGATGTTAAAATGAAGATACTCCCCATTAACGAACAGGCGTAAGGATACATAACTTTGTCCCGGGGTTACCGATACCCCATGTTTGAAACTATTTTCAACAAAAGGCAGCAGCAGCATCGGAGCAATCTCATAGTCATCCATTCCGGCATCAATACGGATCGTTAAATCTAATCGATCACCACAGCGTATTTTCTGCAATTCAAGGTAATTGTTAATATGACGAATCTCATCAGAAAGCCGTACCGTTTTTTGTTCGCTTTTGTAGAGAATAAAATCCAGTAATTCCGAGAGCCGGAGCACCAAACCGGGCGCGTCATCCGATTTTTCCAGGGTTAATCCGTAAAGATTGTTAAGTGCATTAAAAAGAAAATGGGGATGCATCTGCTCTTTTAAATAATCGAGTTCCTTCTGTCTTGCATACAATTCCAGCTCGAGCTTCTCCTGTTTTAGTTGGGCATTGACTTCCCGCTCCTTGTACCATTGCCGTGTTATGTGAATGGCAATGGCCGGCAAAATCACAAGAAACATTGTTGCGGTCAGGTATCCGACATCATGAATGCGCGGATTTATTTTTTGTAACTGGTTTTCGTAGATAAACATGAGCATTCCCATCACAATCATTTCCGCCACCCATGCCGCGCCTATAAAGGTATATCCCGTAAACAGGCCAAATAATACGAATCGGCGTTTAAGCAGATAATTTGGAACCAGAAAATAAATGATCAGGTAGGTAGCACCTGCTAAAATGGGCAACAACACCAAAACAAACAGGAGGCTTTGCTCATATTGGTGGCCTCCTGATGTTGGACCAAAGACCATTACCATGAATATTCCGACAATCAGCCAGAACAAAAGGTGTTGCATACCATTTTGAAAAGTGATTTTCATGTATGATCAATCATCGACTTAACGGAATCTTAGTGACTCTGTATGTATTCATTATATAGGATAAACAACCTCATAATAGCTTCCATCTTGATTACATGCTATTATTTATAGACAAACGAAGGTATTCCATCGACGAACAGAAACAGGATACCGGATATTCTGGGTTATGGATTTCCGTTGATAAAAGCAGCTGCTAAAATGGACACAACCCACATATGTAGTGTCTATTTATTTAAGCAAGAAGCAGGAATAGATAAACACCACTTCTCATAGTGGAGCCCAACATTTCCCTTAATAACGGAATAACCTAATTACTTTACTTTGTGCCTATGGAACTCCGTAACTTTATACCTTCCCAAATTCTATGCCTTTTGCGCCATGCGCCCTGCTCTTTACATTCAAAACTTATATTCTGTCATCCTAAATAATCATTTGTCGACATTTATCTGTTGTTCATCGACAGTACCAATTTATTTACTTTTGGCCGATGTAGCTTATTGACGTTCACTAATCAATAAATGGAGATAATTATGTTAAATTTATTCTACGCCGGTGGGACCTTATTCATGTCACTTATCACCCTGGCTGCTATAGCAGCGTTTGTTCTGACTGCCAATATCCTTTTCAACGCATTATCAGGTAACCATACTTCAAGATTCTCACCAAATACTATAATTATAGCCGGAAGCCTGGCCTTCATGCTTGGGATTTTA
>DATFMH010000113.1:0-8195 GCA_035267045.1 Balneolales bacterium | reverse complement strand
GATAGCTTTAACCTGTCCGACAGCTAATACCGGTAGTTATTTTTTTTGTTGCAATTTGTTTAATACCAATGTAAATCGTACATAAAGTAAGTTTAAAGTCTGTTAGTATAATTTTAAAAGATGATGGCTATGCCCACAAGAAATGAATTTCTGAAAACAAGCGGTTTATTGGCACTTGGTTTGGCAACCCCAGGTTTTACGTATGCGGGAACGGGTAAATTGGGACAGTATAAAAGTAAGCGTCCAAAGGTTTCCGATCGTAAATTTATCAGTAAGGCAGTAGAAGATGAGATTGAACGGGTTAAGAAAGATATTGCAGATGATAAATTGGCCTGGATGTTTGAAAACTGCTATCCGAATACATTGGACACAACCGTTAACTATCAAGTGATTGACGGTAAACCGGATACGTTTGTAATAACCGGTGATATTGATGCTATGTGGCTCCGGGACTCTTCGGCACAGGTCTGGCCTTATCTTCACCTGGCCAATAAGGATAAGAAACTGCGCAATTTACTGGCCGGTGTTATCAATAGGCAGACGAAATGCATATTGATAGATCCCTATGCCAATGCCTTTAATGCGGGCCCAACGGGAAGCCCTTTTGACAGTGATCACACAAAAATGAAGCCGCAATTGCACGAACGTAAATGGGAAGTGGATTCGCTCTGTTATCCCATCCGCCTGGCTCATGGTTATTGGAAAACTACCGGTGATACATCGCCTTTCGATAACAACTGGCATAAAGCTATGCAGACGGTCATTCAAACATTTAAACAACAACAGCGAAAAGACGGGCATGGACCTTATGCTTTCCAGAGAGTAACCGCTAATCCTACCGATACCGTTCCTTTGGGTGGATATGGGAATCCCATCGTTCCGGTTGGCATGATCTGTTCTATGTTTCGCCCATCCGATGACGCCACCATTTATCCATTTTTAATACCTTCGAACTTATTTGCTGTAGTATCATTACGACAGCTGGCGGAGATGGCGGAAAACATCTTCATCGATAATGCTTTTGCGGTTGAATGCAGGGGATTGGCTGATGAAGTGGAAAAAGCCGTTCATCAATATGCGGTAATTAATCACCTGGATTACGGATATATTTACGCATATGAAGTAGATGGATTTGGGAACCGTTTATTTATGGATGATGCCAACGTACCCAGTTTATTATCCCTGCCCTACCTGCAATGTGTTAAAAGTGATAATGATGTTTATAAGAATACGCGTAAATTTGTCTTAAGTAAAAGCAATCCGTATTTCTTTAAAGGCGATGCCGGAGAAGGTATCGGCGGTCCCCATGAAGGATTGAATATGATTTGGCCGTTGAGTATCATCATGAGGGCCTTAACCAGTGATGATGACAAGGAAATTACCGGTTGTCTGCAAATACTTCGAAATACGGAAGCGGGTACCGGGTTTATGCATGAAGCATTTAATAAGGATAATCCGGATAAATTTACCAGGAAATGGTTTGCCTGGGCCAATACTCTATTTGGAGAATTGATAATTAAGATTCATAAAGAACAACCTCAATTATTGAAGGTGTAAAAACGCTTTAAAGAGGTCAGTCGGAGCTGTAACTAAAAAATGATTATGTAAAAATGAAAGAATTAGCAATTGGAATTGATATAGGTGGAACAAATACCCAGTTTGGGTTCGTAGACCGTGAGGGAAATATTGTTTCAACCGGGAAAGTATCTACACAGACGCACGAAGATATTAAATTATATTTTAAAGATTTATATGAAGGAATAAGTTCCCTGCAGGAGAGGTTGGGGGATAAATATTCTGTTGTAGGCGTAGGCGTAGGGGCACCTAATGGGAATTTTTATAAAGGGACTGTTGAGCATGCACCTAACCTTAGATGGAAAGGTATCATTCATTTTGTTGATGAATTTAAACAATTCTGGGACGTACCGACCGTCCTGACCAATGATGCCAATGCTGCTGCCATAGGTGAAATGATGTATGGTGGTGCGCGTAAAATGAAGGATTTTATTGAAATAACTCTTGGAACAGGTTTAGGTAGTGGTTTTGTAGTCAACGGCCAACTGGTATATGGCAATGACGGTTTTGCCGGTGAGCTCGGGCATACGGTTGTCAATCCTTATGGCAGGATATGTGGCTGTGGCCGCCGGGGATGTTTGGAGACTTATGCCTCGGCAACAGGGATTAAAAGAACCGTGTATAAATTTTTGGCCGATATTACCGAACCCAGTGAATTAAGAGGTGTTAGTTTTGATAATCTGTCTGCTAAAATGATTACAGAGGCTGCCGAAAGAGGCGACAGGGTTGCTCTTGAAGCATTTGAATATACGGGAAGGGTGCTGGGCCAAAAGCTCGCTGATGCGGTAGCCATAACAAGCCCTGAAGCCATATTCCTGTTTGGTGGATTAGCTCTTTCCGGCGATTATATTTTTGAGCCGACAAAGCGGAATATGGAAGAGAATATGCTGAATATTTTCAAAGATAAAGTGAAACTTCTTCCGTCAGAGTTACAGAATGATAACGCAGCTGTACTTGGTGCATCTGCATTGGTATGGAAAGAATTGGATAAGGTATCGAAAACAAAAATAAAACTTTGATCAGATGAAGAGTTCAACCAGAAAAGCTCTTCTTCCGGGGAAATTATATATGGTATTAAAAGGATGTAGATGTAAATATGTATTGAGTATTTCATTGCTTCTTGCCGGCAGCCTTATCCTTCAGAGTTGCTCTCATAGTAATAATACAAATAAGCAGTCAGCTAAATTAACTTCGTATGTGAATCCCTTTATTGGTACCGGTGGACACGGACATGTTTATCCGGGCGCTACTATTCCATTCGGGATGGTTCAGTTGAGTCCTGATAATGGTAATTCAGGGTGGGATTATTGCTCCGGTTATAATTATGCATCCAACAAAATAACCGGTTTTAGTATGACTCATCTGAGTGGTACCGGGATAGGAGATTTGTGTGATATCTCATTTATGCCTACAACTATGACCATTGACAAATGGCGGGGAAAAGAGATCAAAAAATGGGATGTAAGTACCGGATTTTCACATAAAAATGAGCATGCTGTACCCGGTTATTATTCGGTAATCCTGAACAATAAAATTAAAGTGGAATTATCGGCTACAAAAAGAGCCGGGTTTTACAGATACACATTCCCTGAAAAAGGAAATGCTGCCGTGTCGCTTAATCTTGGTTTCGCTATAAACTGGGATCATCCTACGGATACGTATATAAAAGTAGTTAACGATCATACCGTTGAAGGTTATCGAAAATCTTCCGGTTGGGCCAAAGATCAGCGTGTCTATTTTGTAGCTCGTTTTTCACAACCATTTGCCCATTTTGCCACGATGAAGACGAACCATCTTGTAGAAGGACAGAAAGAAGTGCGCGGAGATAGTGTTAAAGCGCTCTTCAGTTTTAAGCCGGAAAATAGTACAGTACTTGAAAAAGTAGGTATTTCGGCTGTCAATATTAAAGGAGCTGAAGAAAATTTAAATACAGATATTTCAAATTGGGATTTTGAGGGTGTTCGCAAAAAAGCCTCTAAATTATGGGAGAATCAGTTAAGGAAAATACATGTTTCTTCTACAGATACGTCCTCGATTGTCAAATTTTATACTGCATTGTATCACAGTATGCTGGCACCTACGATATTTAGTGATGTTGATAGAAAGTACCAGGGCTCGGATGGTAAGATTCATTCAAATAATAATTTTATTAACTATACCACTTTTTCTTTATGGGATACCTATCGTGCCGAAGATCCGCTTTTTACTATTATAGAGCCCGAGCGCATTAATGATATGGTCCGCTCATTCCTGGCTTTTTACCGGCAACACGGATTGCTGCCCATATGGCCCCTTGTGGGTAACGAAACAAATACCATGATCGGTTATCATGCTATTCCTGTTATTGCCGACGCCTATTTGAAAGGGTTCAGGAATTATGATGTTGATGAAGCTTATAAAGCTATGAAAAAGAGCGCCGAAGAGGAGAATAAAGAGGTTCAGGAATTCAATAAAATTGGATATGTTCCCTCTGATAAATTTTCCGAATCTGTGTCAAAATCCTTAGAATATGCTTACGATGATTGGTGTATCGCACAGATGGCCAAAGCTTTGGAAAAGAAAAAAGATTATCAGATGTATATGCAACGGGCGAATTTCTATAAAAACCTGTTTGATCCTGCTACCAAATTCATGCGCCCAAAATTAGCCAGTGGCAAATGGGAGACACCTTTCGATCCTCTGGCTTCTCCAACCGATTTCAAAAAACGTGATTATACAGAGGCCAATGCATGGCAATATAATTGGTACGTACCCCAGGATGTGTCAAATCTGATTCAGATGATGGGTGGAGATCAGGCATTTATAAATCGCCTGGATAAATTTTTTACTATGAAATCGCAGTCACATGGCGATATTGCAGACATGAGCGGAATGATTGGCCAATATGTGCAGGGGAATGAACCGGACATGCAGACACCATATATGTATAATTATGCGGGTGCTCCCTGGAAAACACAAGCCATTGTTCGTAAGATAACGACCAATCTATATAAGAATGCCAATAATGGTTTGCCGGGTAACGAAGACTGTGGACAGATGTCGGCATGGTATGTTTTTAGTGCTATTGGTTTCTACCCTGTTAATCCGGCCAGCGGAAAATTTATTATCGGCAGCCCGCTATTTGATAAATTAAGTATTAAAGTAAGTGGAGGGCAGTATTTTACACTTATTGCCAGGAATAATTCTCTACAAAATAAATACATACAATCAGCTACCCTTAATGGAGATCCATACGATAAGAATTATATAAACTACGCGGATATCATGATGGGTGGTACGTTGATTTTAAATATGGGGGACAAACCGAATAAGAAATGGGGAAGCGTCAGAAAAAGCCGGCCATAACAAATTAAACAGTTAGCATAATAATGAATAAATATCTCTCTAAAGGCTTAGTAATAATAACGATAGTACTTTCATCTGGTACGTACTGTAATCAGGTAATGGCCAGAAACACAGGTTTCAACAATCAGCCAGATACCCTGAATATTCATAAAGCAGCTATGGCTCGAAAGGTAAAAGCCGCTTTTATCCATGCCTGGAATGGGTACAAGAAATATGCCTGGGGACACGATGAGTTAAAACCCCTTAGTAAGAGTTATCGCGACTGGTACTCGTCATCACTTTATATGACTCCCGTTGATGCCTTTGATACCATGGAATTAATGGGTTTAAAAAAGCAGGCCAGGGAAGATAAAAAACTGATCCTGAATCATCTTTCATTCAATAAGGATTATTATGTTTCCACTTTTGAAACGACGATACGGTTTTTGGGAGGATTACTTTCATCATACCAGCTGGACGGAGATAAACGATTCCTGAAGTTAGCCGATAATCTGGGGCAACGGTTATTACCGGTATTCAATAGTAAAACCGGAATGCCTTATGAATATATAAATCTCAAAACAGGTCAGGTTAAAGGGGATGTGAACAGTACGGCAGAGATAGGTACTTTACTCATAGAGTTTGGAACGCTGAGCAAACTGACGGGGAATCCTGTTTATTATCAAAAGGCAAAAAAGGCCCTGGTCACGGTGTATGACCATCGATCCAAAATCGGGTTAGTAGGTACGACTATTAATATTCAGACCGGAGAATGGGTGAATAAAGATAGTCACGTGAGTGGTGGTATCGATTCATATTATGAATACCTGCTCAAATCGTGGAAATTGTTCCATGATCAGGAATGTAAGGTTATGTGGGAAAACAGTATCAAAGCCATTAATAAATATGTAGCAGACTCAGTCAGAACGGGTTTATGGTATGGCCATGTTAATATGGATACCGGTAAGCGGACAAAAACGGAATTTGGGGCCCTCGATGCTTATTTCCCCGCTGTATTGGCGTTGGGCGGGCACCTGAAACAGGCCAAAGAACTGGATTCATCATGTTTTAAAATGTGGACGCGATACGGTATTGAACCGGAGCAGATAAATTATATGACCATGGATGCGGTATCCAAATATTATGTATTACGCCCGGAAAATATGGAATCGGCTTATTACCTGTATCATTACACTCATAATGAAAAGTACTTGTATCGGGCAAAAGTCATGTTCAACAGCATTGTGAAATACTGCAGAACCCCGAATGGTTTTACCAACTTGAAGGATGTTACGACAAAAAAACAAGCCGATGATATGGAGAGTTTTTTCCTGGCAGAAACTCTAAAATATGCTTACCTGATTTTTGCACCTGAAAAGACATTGGATTTCAACAACGTTATTTTTAATACGGAAGCTCATCCTATACATAACACATGGGATTGACGGGCCTTTATTCAACAATGATATGGGAAGGATAGAATATGTATAGTCGGAAAAAATTTTTGAAGATGGCGGCCGGTTCAGCTCTAATGAGCGGCCTATTTCCCTTCGCCAAATCTTTTGCGAAAGATGGGGAATATGAAGAATCTGGAGCGGTAAATAAACCGGTAGTGGTTTCCACCTGGAATTTCGGAATAAAAGCCAATGCCCGGGCCTGGGAGACATTATCTAAAGGCGGAAGTTCACTTGATGCCGTTCAAAATGGTGTGATGCTCATTGAGGCCGATCCTGATATTCACACGGTCGGCCTGGGCGGATACCCCGATCGCGACGGCCATGTCACCCTGGATGCCTGTATCATGGATGGTAAAACGGCTAATGCAGGATCGGTGGGGTGCATTGAGCATATTCTGCATCCCGTTAAAGTTGCGCGGTTGGTAATGGAAAAAACACCGCATGTGATGCTGGTTGGTGAAGGAGCCACGCAATTTGCCCTTGAACAGGGATTTAAAAAGACCAATTTACTTACGCCTGATGCGGAAAAAGCATGGAAGAAATGGCTTAAAACGGCAAAATATAAGCCTGTTATCAATATCGAAAATCATGATACGATTGGTATGTTGGCTCTTGATCGGGATGGGAATCTTTCCGGTGCATGTACGACGAGTGGAGTTGCCTGGAAAATGCACGGTCGCGTTGGAGATTCACCCATCATTGGAGACGGTTTGTTTGTCGATAATGAAGTCGGTGCCGCTACATCAACAGGTTTGGGGGAAGCTGTTATGAAGACATGTGGAAGCCATACGGTAGTTGAGATGATGCGTCAGGGACATAATCCAACCGAGGCATGTAAAATTGCTGTTGAACGTATCGTTAAGAAACAGCCTGATTATCATAATTTTCAGGTTGGGTACCTGGCGTTAAACAAGTACGGTGAATACGGTGGCTATTGTATCCATAAAGGATTCCATTATGCAGTTCAGGATGAGAGCGGCAGTAAATTAATCCCCGGCGATCACAAGATTTGATGCGATATAGAAGTGCTGTCTTATTAATTTACTTAAGGCACAAAGGCACACTATGTCCGTGTATTAGTTAAACGGATTTTTGGATGATTCAGGAAGATTAATAGCTGTCCCGGAAATTTTTAATAGCTTTTTTATTGTTATACTGTAGAGAGATACTTATCTGCACACCCTTTTTCCGGAGGATTATCATGCGCTCCTTATTAATCGGTTTCTTCACTTGTTTATTAATTTCAGGTCAACTATTCGCACAATCAAAAAATGACGTGAAATCTGTTTCCAAATCAATAACAACTGTAAACAATATTTCTGTTCACTCTTTAAAAACGAACACTATTACTGATACTTCAGATATACATGCTTTTCGGCAGGCATTATTTCAGAACGTCGGGTATGGTTTTCAAAAGAGGGATGAAGTAACCGGTGCCGTATCGACCATAAATATGAAGACAATGCAGCACGAAACGTATTCCAATCTTGCAGAATTCCTGATGGGCAGGGTGGCCGGTGTGACAGTAACACAGGACGCGGGAAGTCCGGGGGGGTATGATATATTAATAAGAGGAGTTAACAGCTTAAATTTTCAGGCTCCACCATTATTTGTAATAGACGGTGTGCCGGTTTCCGCCGGTAATGCTTTGAATATGATCAATCCTCAGGATATCGCCTCAATTGATATCATTAAAGATGGAACCGCCGCCATTTATGGAACACGTGGAGCCAACGGAGTGATATTAATTACGACGAAACATTGAGCAGATAATATTATTATTTCAGGGAAGACTTATCTGAACGGATTTGTGAAAGGGGTAGAATAATACCAAGTATT
>DATFMH010000112.1:0-6769 GCA_035267045.1 Balneolales bacterium | reverse complement strand
TGGAATGAGGCTCAAAAGGCTATGAAAGCAGGTGATTGGCAAAAGTATGGAAATGAAATGAATAAAATGCAACAGCTTTTAAAGCCGTCTATACCCGCTAAGAAAGAAGATACAGTACGAAATAAATAACAAGTACCCGAGTTTTTACCGCTCCAGGACATGAGTCCTGGAGCGTTTTTTTTAGCCACCCATTATCATACCATTTAAAATGCCAAAGCGATTCAACTAATTCACATCCAATACTAAAAATCCCGACGCCTTTAAATTATTAAAGACCCCGGGATTTATAAACGCACCCTGTTAAGGCGTTATTAAATGTAATGTATTTATCACTTTGTACAGAATCAAAGGATTCTTTGCTTAAAACTCATTAATTAAATAATAATAATGGACATGGTATACGTGATAATAACTCTTCTAAATTCTTCTCTCCAAATAATTCATGATGCTTAGGTACGATCAACAGGCCTCCTTTTTCGTTCTTCACTATCCTTTTTAGCGTCGTGATCTTATCAGCTTTCATCATTTGCATTTGAACCTGTACTGCTGAGTTGTGTAATATCATATACACGGCCTCCTTCAGTTTACCCTCTTCCTCACTCTTACTGGTAGATAAAATGACCATCAATTTATTATTCTGCTTAAAAGCTAACTGTTCAGCAACAATCAGAGCTCTCTCACCTGATTCTGTACCATCGTAAATGACAACGGTTGTATTTCCAATATGCCAGCCATGTTGTAAAATGAGAACCGGCTTATCTGTTTCTTCAATTATGATTTTAGCTGTTCTTCCAAGCTCCGATAGTTTTTTATGCGACCAACCCACTCGGCCAATAGTAATAAGATCTGCACTTTCGGTTGCGGTCAGCAGCTCTTTCTCAACGCCTCCCCTGACTGACCGGAATGTATATTTTAAATTACCCTGTTTCCCTATGGTATCCATCAGCTTTTGCAGACGGGCGGATTGAGCACGTACTTGCCGCTCTATTTCTTCATCATCCAATCGTTTAATTGTACCGGTTAAATCACTTATTTCATAGGAAAGGGAAATTTGCCCCAAATTGAACCATTTAATGTCTTCCACGAATATCCCTTGCAACTCCGCTTCTAAACTTTTAGCCAGTGAAGCAGCTGCTTCAAGTGCGGCCAAACTATGTCTAGAAGTATCAAGCGCTACAAGAATATGCTTAATGACGATTTTTTTGCTCATTCCCATTTCCTTCCATCATGCTCATGCATACCCAAATAGAACATTCGACGTTCAACCAAAGTATTTAAACGATCCTCAACTTTGTGGTTTATAGTATCGCCCGGATATTGTCCCTGCTCATTCCGTTCTCCCATCGACATCCCCGTTAATAATTCCATTCCCTGATCAACAGTTTGTACCGGATATATATGAAATGTTCCCTGCTCTACCGCCTGAATAACATCCTGCCGCAGCATCAGGTTCTTAACGTTTGATTCAGGTATTAATACACCCTGTTCTCCAGTCAATCCTCTTTGATTACAAATATCAAAGAAACCCTCTATCTTTTCATTGACGCCCCCGATCGGCTGAATTTCACCATGTTGGTTTACCGACCCGGTTACGGCAAAGCATTGTTTAACAGGTACACCGGATATAGCTGATAACAGAACGTACAACTCTGCCGAGGATGCACTATCTCCTTCTACTCCGCTGTACGACTGCTCAAAAACGAGGCTCGCTTTTAACGACAATGGTTTTTGGTTTCCATATCGCTCACCAAGAAAACCAGACAGTATCATAACACCTTTTGAATGGATGGGTCCGCTTAATTCCACTTCCCTTTCAATGTCAATCACTTCTCCTTTACCGAGCTGGACTCTCGCTGTAATCCGTGTCGGCCGTCCAAATATCGATTTACCAATCATAAGCACAGACAAGCCGTTAATCTGACCTGTTTTTTCACCTGATGTGTCAACAAATATTGTATTGCGTCGAATTGTTTCCTGAACTATATCTTTTATCCTTCCGGATCGATATTTTTGTTGATCAATCGCTTTTTGTACATCCTCCGATTGTATTTTTTCGTGTTTGTTATCTTCTGCCCAATGATTAGATTCCCTGAGCAAATCATGAATATTATGGGTTTGAATAGATATTTTTTCTTTATCATTAACCAAACGGGAGCTATGTTCAATGACCCTGGCTACTGCTGCTTTATCCATTGGTAAAAGGTTGTATTCTTTAACCATGTCAGCTATCATCTGTGCATATAATAATTGATTTTTAGTATTCCGGTCCATCTCATCATTAAAATCCGCTTCCACTTTAAATAAATCTTTAAAGTCCGGATCATAAGTACATAATAGATAGTAGAGAAAACGTTCACCCAGAAGAATAACTTTGACATTTATTTCAACGGGTTCCGGTTCAAGGGAAACCGTGCTTATTAACCCGTAGGATTCACCGGGAGATTCAATGCGTAGTTTTCCGGATTTTAATACTCGTTTTAATCCTTCCCATGCAAAAGGCTCCATCAAAACTTTACGCGCATCAACAATCAGGTAACCATTATTGGCACGATGCAATGCGCCGGCCTTTATTAGATTAAAGTCGGTCATTAAAGCCCCTAACTGAGCCCGGTATTCAATCCGTCCAATCAGATTTTTGTAGGTAGGGTTATCTTCATAAATAACCGGAGCACCTTTCAGCTCACTGTTATTAACCAAAACATTGATTCTATAACGGATCAAAACAGGATGTTCGTCCGGCGGGTAATTACCGGTATCCATGGACTGCTGTCCCTGTATGTATGATAATAAGCCTCCGCCTGCTTGTTGTGAACCGATAATATCTTTAACATTTTCAACAATATCATTTTGCACATCATCTAAAAATTCCTGGACTTCGGCTATCTCCGTAAATCTTTTACGTACGTCATCAAATATGTCCTTTATTGTATAAAGAGCTATCTCCTTGTTTAACTCTCTCTTCTGTTCCCGCATTCCTCTTTGCCTTCCTGGCATTTGACGAAGAACACGCTGTAAATCTTTTTGTAATTCTTCAACTACTCTTTCCATTTCCTCACGCTCATCATCAGATATCTTTTGAATGTCTTCAGGAGACATCACCTCATCATCTTTCAAAGGTGCAAAAGTAAAACCTGCCGGTGTCCTGAGTAGTGCAAAACCCTTATCCTGTGCTTTTTCACTTATCTGACTGAATAACTCATTTTCTTCATCCTTATTCTGTTCATCAATGACCTGTTTACGATTTTGGTATTCTTCACTTTCGAAAGCTGTTGTTAAGATACTTGGCAAATCGTCAATCAGTTTAGACATCGTATCTCGTAATTCCACCCCTTTTCCAGCTGGTAACCGTAGAATCTTGGGTTTATGATGTTCTTTAAAATTATTAATGTAACACCAGTCTCCTACATCATCATCATGAAGGGCACTTTGTCTTAAATAATGTCTGATCAGGTTCTTTTTATCCGTCTCATCCGGCCCGAGTGCAAAAATATTGTAACCATCCTTTTTCATTTTTATACCAAAACGCACAGCATCAATCACCCTATCCTGTCCTATGAAACTGTGTAATTCTTCCAGATCATTTGTAGTGACAAAATCCTGGTCACTCAAGTTGCAATAGGTATATAAATCTTCGGATTTTAATTCTCTTGGATTTTCCATCAATTTATCGCCTCTCTTTTAAAAAATAGTTATACAGAATCACAATTTTGCAGAAAAGAAATGAATGTTGTGACCTTTTAGTGTTATTATCCTTTTTCAATTAGTAAGCATCTCTCTTATTAAAAACTTACAAAAACGGACATTGATTTGTATACAATTTTCAAATTTATTAATGCCTTGGATATACTTTTAGACACTAATAATATTTATGTGTTTTATTTCGATGCATACAATCAATAAATCATTAAAATGAAAACCTCATTTTCAGTTATATTTTAAAAGTCAGGCGATATCGTTTGATATTTTTTATAACTTAGCAGTCTCAATGAACTGGCAACAATCAGAAGTCATCTAAACGCTTAATGAAACATATCTTCAGGTTTATCATAATACTTTTTGTTATTGATTATATGACCATGAAGAAAACAATCACATCGGCTGATATCCCGCATAATATAATAGTTGTATTATCTTCGCTTGTGTTAGCTTACATTTTATACCGCAGGGACTTGAAGAAAAAAGCTCAGAAAAAATCTTCGCAGTCCAAGAGATAGTTATCCAGTTTTCATCCTACGAATTCCGCATTCTTTCACCCGTCATAACCATCCTATAAAAATAACAGTTTATCTCGAACTAACAGTTATTTCTACTAATATTATTATATTAAACAATGAGTTTACACATCATAACATATTGATCGACACGACAGAGAGGTTACAGATCATGACATATAAGATATCCATTTTTTTAGCTGTCACATTAATTTCGTTGGCAATGATCATCCCGGCAGCTGCTCAACAAAGTGAAATCCAAAGGGAACAAAGTTCTCTTAAAGGTATCCATAATTTTTACCTCGTGATAAATGTTGAAGGCAGTAAACGGATTACACAACAAATGGCACTTAATGTTCCTGATTTGACCAACTCATTTAAAGATTCTCTTATTCAATCCGGTTTACATGTCCTCGATGATACCGAAAGAGCAAAAGCAAATAATGCTCCCTATCTGTATATCCACATTAATACTATGGATGCGGGACGCGGACTCATTCCTTTTAATGTAGAAATCGACTTTTATCAACCTGTGGAACTCACACTTAACAGATCAATGCCAACACTAGCAAGCACATGGGAAACATCCGCGGTCGGTTTGGTTTCAATGGATCAATTGCCCTACATCTTAGGATCCGCATCCGATCTCCTGAAGGAATTTATAAGAGATTATAACAGCGTAAACAATCAATTATGAGTAACAGTTACTTTAGGTAATTTAGGCAAATAGGTAGAACAATGAGTATTACTCCCGTTAAGATATCAGTTATTTATGAGGCATTATTTAAAGAAACGTATTGTATAAGGATATCTGAAAGACTCTCCTTCATCGACTTTTATGGATGCCTTAATAATATATACAACCTGAAATATCACTAAAAGTATGAGTAATATGATGCCTACTATCACAATTACCAATATTCCCGCGATGATATAGTAGATCATAAGGGATATTTGGAAATTTAGTGACTCTTTACCCTGCTCATCTATAAGTGCCGATTCATCTCTTTTAAGTACCCATATTGCTGCAGGTACTATAATGTTACCAAAAGGTATGATAAATCCGCTCAAGGCTCCCAGATGACATAACATGGCCCATTGACGTTCTCCTAATCCTTTTTCATTATTCATAATCCATCCACATTGATTAACGTATAAGTACTTAACTATCAATAATATAAATATTCCTGCCGGTAATAATACAATATTTTATTAACGATTAATCTAAAAATGATAACACTATACATTAATTATTTTACTTATCGCATATTATTTATTAAATAATACATATGTATATAAAATAACATATACTTATAACTATTCGAGGGATCAAGATGGACGATTATACTTTTATTATGCTTCTAATCGCGCTAATTGCTTTTGGTTTTATAGGTTTCCTGTTCGTTTACGGATATTTCATAAAACATGGTAAGTGATTGGCAGATAGTGAAAACAGGGGTATTTTTAATTAAAATTAGTGCTATAAACAACCTTCTCTATTATTGAAAAAAGGTCATTAACCTTTCTATCAAAAGTATGTCCATTTTTATGATGTTTCTGCCCGTCAAATAATTACCTTTTCATTAACGTGAAACTCATAGCGGAAATTGACGTATCATTTATTTGTTGGTAACACAGAAGGTTGATTTGAAATATCCATCTAAATATTAAACCATGAAAAAATTCACGTTATTCCTGCTGCCTCTTTTTATTATCGCATGTTCCAAATCTTCCGGTAACAGAAACGCTCAAATTAACAACCGGGATGAATTAGTCATTACAACAAAAGATCAAAAGGTCAACCTGGTGATGAGTGATTCTACTATTTATATGCAGTTGACCAAAGATGTACTCGCTAAGGTAAATGAGGATTTAAACAATGAAAAGAATAAGGATCATGGGAATAACTGGGCCGATAAATTTTCCCACTTTGTAGTATCAAATGTTCAGAGCTTAGTAAATAAAAAACTTGAATATCCTATCAGTGAAATAAAGGATATCACTTATGAAGACGGAGCATTAAAAATCACTTATTATCATACTCACATCATGACTTTTAATAAAATACAAGATGAGGATAAGCCGGTTCTTGCCAGTTTCAACGAATCGGACGCAAAAGATTTTGTGAGGAGATTTCATGAGCTTGAGTCACATTGGGCTGAGTAAACGTTTGCCATTGTGTATTAAATAATAAAAGCTAAAAACATAACGGATTGTGTAATTAATATTCCCCAGTCATTTATTGGTTATAAATGATTAATAGTACCCTTTTTATTCCATAATGTAGTCGTAATTCGGCTATTCAAGGCACTTTTATGATAGATAAATTTTCTATGTGAATTTATTCGGAAAATAAATAACTTATCTAAGCAAAGAGAGATTTAGAGGAGTTATGTTAAAATGGTACGACGCAAATAGTAACACCAACTACTGGTTGCTGAAACTGACATGTTTGGCCTTTTTGTTACTTGTATTACAAACCCCGTTGAAAGCTCAATATGGTTATCCACTTCGCAAACCGGCAAAAGTTCCTTTTCAATCCACCTACATAGAATTTT
>DATFMH010000111.1:0-28897 GCA_035267045.1 Balneolales bacterium | reverse complement strand
TATTATCATACTCACATCATGACTTTTAATAAAATACAAGATGAGGATAAGCCGGTTCTTGCCAGTTTCAACGAATCGGATGCAAAAGATTTTGTAAGGAGATTTCATGAGCTTAAGTCACATTGGGCTGAGTAAATTTTTGCCATTGTGTATTAAATAATAAAAGCTAAAAACATAACGGATTGTGTAATTAATATTCCGCAGTCAATTATTGGTTATAAATGATTAATAGTACCTTTTTATTCCATAATGTAATCGTAATTCTTCTATTCAAGGCGCTTTTATGATAGATCAATTTTCTATGTAAATTTATTCTGAAAATAAATAACTTATCTAAGCAAAGAGAGATTTAGAGGAGTTATGTTAAAATGGTACGACGCAAATAGTAACACCAACTACTGGTTGCTGAAACTGACATGTTTGGGCTTTTTGTTACTTGTATTACAAACCCCGTTGAAAGCTCAATATGGTTATCCACTTCGCAAACCGGCAAAAGTTCCTTTTCAATCCACCTACATAGAATTTTTGGGAAATGGCATTTTATATAGTATCAACTATGATGTTATATTCAGAAATAATCTTGGATTCAGATTAGGGGGAAGTGTTTATGGAACGCTTGATGATAATCAACGACACACCTATAACGAATTTCAGAGATACTTTACCATCCTTTTCATGGGTAACTATTATGTCGGCCATAAATCAAACAGACTTGAATTAGGATTGGGATTTGTAGAAGGTGAAATAGATAAAAGTTACAAGATCCAACCACCCGGCCTGACTATGACTGTAGCCTATCGATATTTACCGATTAAAAAAGATAAATATACTTTCAAAATCGGTTTTACTCCCATCATATCCCATAGAACCTTTTATCCCTTGTTTGGTATTGCATTTGGTATCAAGATAGGAAATTTCACAAAGTGAGATTTCGCAATAGGTTCAGGTAGAATTCGGTATTAGTTGAATAAAATCAGGCCTAAAGATATGAAAGCTACTTTATTGATTACAGTATTTTAATTATACGATTCGCATAATTATACAAATATTTAAATGTAATCGTATTTAAAAACAGTGTCGTATGATTACTTAAATCACATCTTTTAAATGAATAATCCCCTAATCACATTCAAATTAACATATTTGTTTAAAACTATCATAGGAGGTAGATATGAGAGTATCTATATTTAAATATCTTTTCTTGAGTGTATTATTTATTTGTGCATATGCCTTATTGCCAATACCGTTACAGGCTCAGGAAACGGAAATACCCATCACTACAAGTTCTGATGAAGCCCTCGACCTGTTTGTTGAAGGCCGTAACCACATGGAAAACATCAAATTTGATGATGCAAGAGATCTCTTCAAACAGGCATTGAATAAAGATCCGAATTTTGCATTAGCACATCTGTATTTAGCATTGTCCGCAAATACGGCTGCCGATTTCCATAAACATTTGGGACATGCGGTTGAAAATAAATCCAATGTTTCCCAGGCAGAACAAACCATGATTGAAGCTGTCGAGGAATCAGCCAATAACCGCCCGGATAAATCTATCGCCAAATGGGAAGAGTTAGTTCAGCAATATCCTGAGGATAAAAGGGCTCATCAATACCTTGGTTTTGCTTATATGACCAATAAACATAATCAAAAAGCAATAGAACAATTCAATAAAGCTGTCAATTTGGATGATAATTATGCTCCTGCCTATAACTCACTTGGTTATGCATATAAAGCAACTGGTGATTTCAACAATGCTGAAGAGGCTTTTCAAAAATATATTCAATTGCTGCCAACTGAAGCCAACCCGCATGACTCAATAGCTGATTTGTATACAAAAATGGGCAGACATGAGGACGCCATTAATCATTATAATATGGCCATTGAGAAAAATCCCAATTTTGATTTTTCTCAGCAAAAAATAGGTACAAACCTGGTCTTCTTAGGAAAACACGAAGAAGGTCGCCAGGCCTATCGTAAAGCGCATAAAATGGCAACTTCTGCCGCAGCTCGTGTAAGTCATATGAGAATAATAGCTCATTCTTATCTGTATGAAGATAAATATGATAAAGCTCTGAATGCATTGGATGAAGCTTTGCAGATGAGTAAGCAGGAAAAACTCCCTGAATTGACTGCTTCAATATACTCAGAAAAGAGTGATATCTATCTTTCACAAGGAAACCTGGAGAAAGCACAAAAGTATGCAGATAAAAGTGAAAAGATCATTCGGGAATCTAATTTACCGGATCAGGTTAAGAATACCTATATAAAGAAGGCTCTCTTTGATAAAACGTTAGTCAAAGCAATGGATCAAAATTTTGACGAAGCCTCTCAGTTAGCAGATCAGTACCAGGAACATGTTATGAAAGATTCCAATCCGTTGGATATTGAAACGTATCATGCTCTACTCGGTTATATCGAATTTGAAAAAGGTGAATTTGATAATGCCATCAACGAATTCAAGCAAGCTGATAATGAAAATCCTCATATTCTATATCATATTGCCGTAGCTTATTCACAAACCGGCAATAATGAAGAGGCAGCTAAGTATTTTGATAAAATTGCCAATTGGAATGAACATTCTCTTGAATACGCTTTGGTCAGACCTAAAGCACAAAAAGCCAATCATAATATGATGATGAACCAGGAGTAAAGTTCAGTTCATTTCACAATATAAGAGCATATCGCATTGCGGTATGCTCTTTTTTTATTAGTAAGGAGCATGACTTATATAGGTTATTGAGTGATAAAAAGTGTTTTTTTCGCAGGAGCTTACCCTCCTTTATTCTCCCTATCATTAGGGAGAGCATCATTTTATGCGTTCCAAATCAAATATATGAGATTCCAATATTTTCCCATTTCATATACGCTCTCCCGAAGATAGGGACAACTTGTCCCGACTACTTTAGGGAGCTGGAATGGATGTGATAACATAAAAAAAGATTTAAGTTTTAATTTACGAATCTGAATTAACGCACAAATATTATATAACGAACCCTCTCTCCCCCATGGGAGATGTTAAGGCGAACCTTACGGATCCGTTTTCACTGTTAATAGATCATTAATCACTGAAATACTCTGTGCTATTGGAGCTTTGGTACTCAGGAACTCTATGCTCTATGCCTTATTTATACTATTTTATACATGAAACATTAATCAACTTTAAGTATCAGCTATGAACAAAATCAACCTGGATGAAAAATTTTCTCTTTTTAATGAGTATTGGCAGCCGAAATTAGTGGGTGAATTAAACGGACAGCATGTTAAAATAGCTAAGTTGAAAGGGGAATTTGTCTGGCATAAGCATGAACATGAAGACGAGATGTTTTTGATTCATAAGGGACAACTGACGATCAAACTCAGAGAAGAGGAAATCATCTTAAATGAGGGGGAGTTTTATATCGTCCCGAGAGGTGTTGAACACAAACCGATAGCTAACGAAGAAGTGCATTTGATCATGTTCGAACCTGCGGAAACGTTGAATACAGGGGATGTTACTAATAAAATGACAGTTGAAAAGATTGAGAGAATCTAAAATTTCAACCCGTATGCCTGTTCTCGTTATGCATTCGAATAATATCGATAAAAGACATATGATGGAGCTTACCGGAATGCTCTAAATCATTTAAATAACCGGCATTAATTCCCGTCTGATGAAATGCAACAAGTTCAGGGAAACGAAATTTATTCAAGTAGCCCGATTCATTCATCTGATTTAAATAATTGATATCAATACCGTTTTTATAAAAAGCATATAATTCATAAAGTTTATAACGTTCAGAATAACCCGCGTTCTTCATTTCTTTTAAATATTTAGTAAAAGAAGCGTCATTTCTCCGCTCTGGAATAGCAATTTCTGGCAATACTGCGACTCCGGGAGTTTTTAAATTTATTTTATGAATCTCAACATCATTCGGTGCACTTTTTGTTAAAAGCAGGTTCCGGGCATATATCAGATTATCTTGCCACCATTTCACAGGTTGCCAATTTTGATTCCATATCACAGCTAAGATAACAGTCAATATACCGACTGCCAAATTCCGAAAAACATGAGTATTATTTCGTTTATTATTTCTATAATTAATTGATGTCGGCCGGTAATTAGATGTCGATTGGCATTTAACCTCATCATTTCGTTCTAGTGCATTAACCAAACGCCGGTGATATTTTTTATTCTCTTTCATTTAATTTCCTCTTCAATTCCACATCATTTTATAAGATCCTGATTCTTATTCTACAGCTTTAAGTATCCTTCTTACAATTATAAGACTCATTTACCTTCAAAAAGGTTACATCAATATGAAACTTTTTAATTTGGATCATTATTCATTTCTGATAACAATAAGCCAGCCAACCCGGTTTTCAAGTATTAGAATTCTGTAACCTGTATCTAACCAGAGTTTATTAATATTTCACACCCTTCATGCATAATCCCCTGTAATTGATTAAACTACAGTTAATAACATCAAAATTATTTAGCTGATTGTATTCATCTAACGAGAGACGCCGATGTCATTACGATTAATGGAATTAATCGTACCAACCGATACTATCGAGGACGTCAAACAGATCCTGTCCGAACAGGGTGTCATTGATCACTGGCAGGTGAATTTGGTTGAAAAGGAAGTCCTCTTTAGAATACTGACGCCAACCGAACATACGGAAAAGATATCCGATCTTTTGAGCAGTCATTTTTCACATGAAAAAAATTTCCGAATCACCCTTTTTACTGTTGAAGCCACACTTCCTAAACCTGAAGAAACAGAAAGTAAACAAGCCCTGGAAGAAGAAAAGATTGAGGAAGAAACGGGACGTATCAGCCGTGAGGAATTGTATAATGACGTGTTGGAAGGTGCCAAAATATCCTATGATTATATCATTATGGTCATTTTATCATCTATTGTGGCAGCAGTAGGATTGATCAGAAACGATGTGGCCGTCATAATCGGAGCCATGGTCATTGCTCCACTTCTGGGTCCCAATGTCGCCCTTTCACTTGCTGCAACGCTGGGTGACATTCAACTGGCCGGACATTCTCTAAAAACGAATGTAGCCGGTTTATTGACCAGTTTCCTGATTGCGACAATAGCCGGGCTATTATTGCACATCGATCCGAATGTCTCTGAAATAGCTAACCGGACAACGATAAACATTGGTGATGTGTTGATCGCTTTGGCTGCCGGTAGCGCCGGTGTGCTGGCTTACACCCGTGGTGTCCCTGCCGTTATTATTGGCGTTATGGTAGCCGTCGCCCTGCTTCCCCCATTAGTCACGACGGGATTATTGGCTGGTGCCGGATATTTTATGCTTGCAACAGGGGCGCTACTTTTGACTATCACCAACCTGACCTGCCTGAATCTTGCCGGTGTAATTACTTTCATCGCCCAGGGTATACGTCCCCGCACCTGGTGGGAAGCCGAGAAGGCTAAAAAAGCCATCCGTAATGCCATTCTGTTCTGGGTTTCGTTACTGATTATTCTGCTATTAATTATCTATTTCCGGTTTTGATTTTTTGACGGTAGATGATGGGCTGTGACTGCAAAATATCAGTATTTAACGTGAGGTTTGTTTAAGATTATGATCTATCTACTTAATAAAAATAGCTGTTACATTAGATTATTCTATGACCACCGACAACCGACCACAGAGAAATGGGACCCCTCCAAAAAGCGTGGGGTGGAGCCCATCAGTCCCCTGTGGTTAATCAAAAAAGCCCGTCATCTTATCGACAACAGGCTTCTTATCATGGATCAAATCATTTTCTATTTCATAATGGCTTTGATATCAGCGATTCCTTCTTTTATATCTTTCCACATAACTTCGGAATCTCCTTTTAGACGATCAAATGCATCGCCACCGGATTCTTTGATCTTGGTGAGTTTCTTCTGAAGAGCATCCCTCTTTTTTTTGAGGTCTTTTGAACGTTTCGAAAAATTTTTCTGTATATCTTTCGACTGTTTATTGACACGTTTCTGAAGATCATCTATTTGTTTATTCCAATCTTTCAATTGTGACTCAAGTTTGTCTATGTACTCATCTCTGGCAGACATAAATCGTTCTCCATTTTTTTTTAATTAAATATTCACAATAGTATGAACAGGTCTATATCTAAATTACAAAGCTTTCTTTCTTTACCTGTATTTATTAATAAAACTTAAAGTCAGCCGGATTCATTCCAATTTGCATTAACGTGCTATTAGGCAAAGTGTTAGTGTATTAAACCGTTAAAGGTATTCAGCTATCAGCTGAACTAAACATTAATGACTTAATACACTTAGTAACTCAATAACTCTCCGCGCTATGCACTTTTCTGTTACTGTTAACTGTTATCTGCTTACTGCTTTAAGCCTGGCCACATAGCTCCTGATTCTTCTGGCATTTTCGCCAATATCACTGACCCCGATACGGGACGTAGAGCGCACATCTACCCTGCTACCCTCCGCTGTTGTGTCGATACGGATCACAACATCGTCTTTAAATCCGAACCATGGTATGGTGGAGGTCGCTTCTATATGTCCGGTTAGGGAATCGGCGGCTTGTATCTTCCACCAGCTCATTTCTTTGGCGGCTTCCAATGATCTATGATAGGCTACACCGGGTTGTACAGGTAACATCACCGGTTTTATATCCGGATAAAATCTATGCTGTAATGCCGCTGTCTTTGGTCCCGCATACGTTGATTTATTGGGCCAATGGGCACGCATTGGTAATACAGCTTCAAATTGAGGTGGATTGACTGTATCTGTGCTGATATCATGAATGGGCGGTACACTTGTGGCACGATGATAGAAAAACAGAGCTGTACCCGATACAGCGATGGATAATAAGAGACCAATAACGGAATACGACAATCCTTTGATATTTTTTGAAGGACGGGAAAAATATACCCCGATAATGCCCACTAATACACCAAAAAAGCCGATATAAGCTCCCCACTTTAATAATTTAAAAGCAGGTCCGAGTCCCCAGATATTTGCCCTGTACCCAAAACCGGAAACGGTAAATACGACCACTGCGATAATACCTACAATAAAACTAATAATCGCAATAATTGAATACGAATATTGCTTATTCTGCCAGCCATTATTCTCTGAATTATCATTTTCCATTGTAAAGCCCCTTTCGCGTTAATGCCATCTTAAAAAGTGTTATAAATAGATTAAGTGGTTATATCCTATTACTTTATTATGCTTTTAAAACATCTTAGTCAAATTTTTATTAAAAAAGGCCACAGATGACAGACCACCGACGACTGGAGAGAACGCGGATGATACGGTTTTAGCGAATTGCCGCGATTTTATTAATGTGGATTTCTTAAATGAGAATGATACCGGATTCCGGATATAAAACAGCCAATTATTAACGACAAATCATTACCAATGATTTTTTGCCCTTAATTATGAGATCCCGGGCCGGTGCCCGGGATGACTGATATTTTTATTTTAATTCTTTATCCGCTTACATTCGCGTAAATCCGTGGCCCGTTCCCGGTTTTACGTAATTTTTCACAATTATTGTAAGTTATTAACATTCCAAACCGCTATAATCCAACATCTTTTATATTATTACGTTGTCCAGATTTACTATACTATTTCCGTAAAAGATGTTAGTAAGCTGTGAGAAACCAGGTACATATGGCCTTCTGTTAATTAATTCGAAATCTCGTATCATGAAATGTTATAGATCTCTCTACTTATCAATACTCATTATTGCATTACCTCTTGTTGCTTTACATGCTCAGGAAAACAGCAACTATAATCCCCATAAAGTTTTTGACCCCACTTTCCTTAATCAACCAGGAACAGCTTACCGGAGTGGATCCGGAGCGCCGGGCCCTGATTATTGGCAGAATAGTGCGAGTTATAAATTATCTGCCATTTTACACCCGGATCAAAATATTCTATCCGGAAAAGATGAGATCACGTATACCAATAACAGTCCGAATAAATTGCCTTATGTCTGGCTGCACCTGGAGCAGAATCTGTATAAACCCAAATCCAAAGGTGCATTGACAAATCCGGCTAGTGGCCGACCTTATGGCCCGGATGAATTCGATGGTGGGTATAATATCAAATCGGTCAGGATAGAACAGAACGGAAAAATGATGAAAGCCGATTATGCTATATATGATACCCATATGCAGATAAAACTCCCTGCTCCGATGAAACCTAAAGGAGGAAAACTTAAAATAATTATAGAGTACTCTTACAAGATACCTCAAAATGGAGTAGATATTTCTGGGTGGGAACATTCTCATAATGGCAAAATCTTTCAAATGGGACAATGGTATCCCAGAATGTGTGTTTATGATAACATCATCGGATGGGATAACCTCCCCTTTCTGGGTGCCGGTGAGTTTTACCTGGATTACGGGAACTTCGATTTCAAGATCACAGTACCGTGGAATTTTCTAGTATTCGGATCCGGTGAACTTCAAAATCCTACTCAGGTACTCACTAAAACAGAACGGGACCGGTTAGCTAAAGCCCGTCGTAGTGACAAAACAGTATTTATCAGAAAACCCGATGAAGTTAATGATTCAAACACACGCCCTGTGCATAATGGTGAACTGACCTGGCATTTTATCATCCATAATGCCCGCGATGCTGCGTGGGCCGCTTCCAAAGCATATGCCTGGGATGCCGCCCGTGCTGATCTTCCTCATGGAAAAACCGCACTTGCACAATCGGCATACCCCGTCGAAAGTGCCGGTCATGATGCATGGGGACGAGCTACGCAGTACCTTAAGAAAAGTATCGAATTTTATTCCAGACAATGGGGCTTTAACTACCCTTACCCGGTAGCAACCAATACTGCCGGATTTGTGGACGGCATGGAATATCCGAGTATCGTTTTTTGTAGTACAAAGAGCAAAAAAAGGGGACTTTGGGGGGTAACAACTCATGAAATCGGTCATACGTGGTTCCCTATGATCGTGGGTTCTAATGAACGTAAATATGCCTGGATGGATGAAGGTTTCAATACCTTTCAGAATATTTTATCCACTCAAAATTTTGACAACGGTGAATATAAGGCCCATAACGATTCGGCTCGAACCCTGGTTCATGTAATGATGAGAAACACAGAACCAATCATGACGTATGCCGATGCCATTAAAAACGGATACCTTGGATATCTGGCATATGATAAACCGGCACAGGTTCTATATATGCTCCGGCAATATGTTTTAGGTCCGAAACGGTTCGACTATGCTTTCAGCACGTATGTCCACCGTTGGGCGTATAAACATCCCCGGCCTGAAGATTTCTTCCGTACAATGAATGATGCTTCAGGGGAGGACTTGAATTGGTTCTGGAAGGAATGGTTTTATAAAACCTGGAAGCTCGATCAGGCTGTTAAAAATGTTACATACATCCATCAGGATCCATCCAAAGGTTCATTAATTACGATAACCAATAACGATCAGGCTGTGATGCCGACTACCGTTGAGATTTATGAATCTAATGGCAAGAAAGATCTTGTTCATTTACCGGTAGAGATCTGGCAGCGTGGCGGCACCTGGACCTTCAGATATCACTCAACGTCTAAAATTGATTCAGTCACCATTGATCCTGATAAAGTTCTTCCGGATGTTAATCCGGATAACAACACCTGGAAACCGGTCACGGTTCATGAATAAAACATTTGAAATTTTGAATGTTTAATTACTGAGATGCAGGATTCCGGATAACGGATAAAAACGAACAACGACGAAACACCAACAAAGAGCTGCTGAAATCCGAGTAAATCTGCGGCCTTATTTTTCCTTTTACGGTTTCCATTTTCCATATTTATTTGCGGGACTTACACCCACAAAGCCGTTAAACTAAAACATTACGTTGTATACGGGTAATTCCTGCTATTCAGATTTATTGTCAGGTGTTATTATACTATTAGAATATAATATTTAAGCATGGATTTAGAATTGTAATCCAGGATCACTTAAATATCCTATTCCCTAATAAGGGAGAGGCCTAATATAAAGCCTTTAGAAAGATATTTAATATACCTGGATAAGCCCGACATCTTAATTGATGTCGGGTCTTTTTTTTATAGAAGATTGCAGACTGACGATGGTTAACAAAGATAAATCATCAGTAAACATTATTAGTTTTACCCAAAACGAGACATTGCTTTTTTATCTCGTTACCGGGCTCTCCCCCCGTAACACAAAACCGGGGTTTGCCTCCAAAAACGTGATAAAAGATTATTAAACATGACAGGATGCACAGCGTCCAACCCGGCACTACTTTGATAAAAAAGTAACAAAATATATCACTATTATTTATTGGTAATTGGTCATTATTAACGGATACTGTTACCTGCTTACTGTTTAACAGAAAAGTGTCTGCGCTATGCTCTATACACATTGCGCTCTGCTGAATTCCATCCCTTAAACTGTTACGCATTTTTATTACTTTGTCAGATCATAATAACCCGATGAACAAATTCATGCATGCAGCAATTTGAGCTGACGATAGTTGAAGAAAATTACAAGATTATTTGGTGGGTATTAGTCGTTGTGAGCGGAGGGTTGGCCGCTTTTTTATTGGAAAGAGTTTTCAACCTTCAAGACCTGACACAGACCATCACCCTTACAATTATAGCACTCGTATTATTTTCCATTGCCTTTCGTAGTATATATAAGATTTCAGAGCAACTTTATCGTTTCCATTTTTCGATACGTGGAAATGATATCACTATTCATATCTATAAAGGTGATATTCTTTACGATGAACAACTATTACATCTTGACGATATTGAGATCTTATCTTTGAAACCCCGTGAAAAACCGTATCCGGGTGATGCCCTTTTCGATTTTTCCAGTAATTATTATCTGGTTTATAAGGGACCTGATGATGAGGAATACAAGGAAGTGATACTCTCGGACGATTACTCTTTTACATTGCGAATTACAGACATCGGGAAAATTATTCGTTTGTTGATAAATCAAAATCCACGTATAACGGTAGCCGAACCTTATCGAAGCTTTCTGCATTTTTAAAATAATCACAGAGGTATAGAAGTCAGACGATAAATGAACTAAAGCTATTAAGCGAATTAAATGACCTATTTAGCACAATTTTTTAAAAGCTATTTTTTACTTTTGTGTGCTCAGTACCTACTCTATGAACCCTCTTTGTGGTCACCTCTTTACACTTTAGTCGTTAAGTAATTAATAATATCAGACAAGGTATTCAATCGCCCATAATCTGATTCGGGGATCTCCACACCCAGCTCATCATGCAGTCCAACCAGAAAATTCAGGAAATCAACAGAATCCAAATCGAGCGCTTCTCTTAAATTTTCGTTAGGTTCAATTTTGTCGACTTCGGCTTCGGGAGCAATATTTCCCAATACTTTAATGATCGCTCTTCGTGCAATATCGTCACTCATAATTTTCTGTATCTTGTAAATAACGGTTTAATGCTTCTAAAAACAGGGCCCCACGATGTCCATCTGTAGCTCTGTGATCGGCTGATAAAGTGGCAGTAAGTACTCTTCTCACATCCAGCATCCCATTTTCTGCCCAGGGACGTTCAGTAACCTTACCAAATCCAATTAATGCCACTTGAGGTGGATAGATGACCCCGTAAACCGTCTCCACTCCCCGATCACCAAGATTAGTCACGGTTATCGTCCCATCTGTTAATTCTGAGCTTCTTAATTTTCCTGAGCGGGTGCGCATAGTCAGATCCAGCATATCATGCATCAACTCATCCAAATTTTTCATATCAACATGATGAAGAGCCGGTGCGATCAATCCACCCTGTCGCAGCGATATGGCAAAACCGATATGAGTGGCATCCTTGATTTCCAGTTGATCATTTTGCCAGTACCCATTCAATTCAGGAACGTCATTCAGGGCCTTTGCTACCGCCTTCATCAATATAACAGACGGTAACAGCCGCTCTTTAACGCCTCTTTTTTGATTTTCCGTTTCAAGCCATTTCAACGGCTTGCTCATATCAATTTCTGTTTGTAGATAATAATGTGGTATTTCCCGGTTAGAACGGCTCATTGCTGCAGCTATAGCCTGCCGCATGCCAAATGGACGTTCTTCCGTTGCTTTTCTCTCTGGTTCGGGAAATACAACTTCCTTTGGAATCTTTTCTTTTTTCGATTCCTCTGCAGCTTTTACCACATCCGCCTTCTCGATTGCCCCGTTCGGGCCTGATCCTTTTACGGTCTTTAAATCTATCCCAAGGTCTGCAGCAACTTTCTTAGCCAATGGAGAAGCCCTCACACGATGTTCTTTCTCTACCGGCTGCTCCCGATAACCAGGACGTGAAATCTCAGGTCGTTCTTTCCTTACAGGTTCTTCTTCTACCTTTTTCATAGCGGGTTTTACTTCATGTATAATTTCCTCACCACCGTTATTTATAATCGCCAATACCGTACCTACAGGTAATTTATTCCCCGGATCCACCAGCAATTGATCGACGACACCATCTTCGAACACTTCTACATCAATATCCCCTTTTTCGGTCTCCAGTTCAGCGATTATATCACCTCTGTTTACCTTGTCACCGGGTTTCACTTTCCATTCCACTAATTTGGCGGCTTTCATATCGGCACCAAGGCTGGGCATACGAAATTCATACATAACTTTTCTGATGTATCAGGTTTTGAATGGTTTGAACAATAGTATCCACCTGTGGTAACGCGGCTTCTTCGAGGTGCCTGGCATAGGGTGTCGGCACTTCAGCCCCGCATATTCTCTGTACAGGGACATCTAATTCGTAAAATATATTTTCAGTGATGCGTGCACTTATTTCGGCCGATATACTCCCGCTTCTCCATCCTTCATCCACTATTACGGCACGATGTGTTTTTGAAACCGTTCGAAATATGGTTTCGTTATCCAACGGCCTTAATGTACGTAAATCAACAACCTCGGCTTCAATACCATCTTCAGCCAGTTTATCAGCAGCTTCCAGTGCCTTGAATAAACTTAAACTATACGTCAGAATAGTAACATCACGGCCAGTACGCATTATTTTAGCCTTGTCTATATCGACAGCGCCGGCATCCGTATCCAACTCTCCTTCCATATTATACAACAGGCTGTTTTCAAAGATCAAGACCGGGTCAGGATCCTCGAGTGCGGTCCAAAGCATTCCCCGTGCATCTTCCAGTGTAGCCGGTGTCAATACTTTTATACCTGGAATATGGGCATACCATCCCTCAAGGCTGTGAGAATGTTGCGCAGCAAGTTGTTTACCTCCACCCGTTGCCATCCGTATAACAAGCGGCACATTAAAAGCTCCACCCGACATATGATAATAAGTCGCGGCCGTATTTACGATCTGATCGAGTGCCAAAAGACTAAAATTCACCGTCATTATTTCAACTATCGGACGCATGCCACCCAACGCGGACCCGATTCCGGCACCGGTAAATGTCGATTCTGACAGTGGTGTATCCCTAATTCTATCCGGTCCATATTCCTGTAATAACCCTTTGCTGACGGCAAAGCACCCACCATATCGACCTACATCCTCTCCCATCAGGAAAACACGTTCATCTTTTTTCATGGCTTCCCTAATGGCTTCCCGTACTGCCTCACGGTATGTTGTTTTCTTCCGGTTATCGTTTACTTCACTCATGGTACATTCTATGCGGGTTCTTTTTTCTTAGACAAATCAGATAAGACGATATCTTCAAAATCATTCGCAAAACGTGTAACCCGGTCCCAATCAGTGTAGATGTAATCACGTGAAGTATCCGAGTCTCGTCCCTCTTTCATACTAATAAATTTCATGATCAGGCGTTTGAAATAATCGTATTTCGTGTATAACAACGCGCCCGCAAATGACTCATAAATGGCCGGCTTCCAACCGGTTAATTTTAGAAAGTCTGAAATATACTTTCTGGCTTCGGCGTAATGTTCCTTATCCGTAATAGCAGCGGACAGGCATACGGAAAAGAATGCCGATTTCATAGTATTCAACGTTCGGCTATTTACAGTAACATACTCTTCAACAGCACTTTGATATTTATCCTGATGAACAGAAGCCCCAATAATAACTCCATCGTACTCGCCTTTCTTGAGTACAGATGGATATTTTGCACTATCAACCAGATCAACAGTATGTTCCTTCTTCCTTAGAACAGTGCTGATATGACTCGCGATATTACGGGTGTGACCTTCCGTTGTTCCATATAAAACCAAAAATTTAGCCATATCCCTTACTCCTTCTTTTGATCATTATCTGATCCTGTTAATTGATATTTGGAAGCAGATCCATCCACTTTTTCGTTCGCCATTTCGCTGTAAACATATTTTGTCAGATCTTCTACCGGCTCCCATGTACCCGATTCTGCAAAATCAACCGCCTCCTGCATCTCTTTTTCCACTTTCTTATTGAGTTTTTCAATCTCTTTATTCCTGATTAACTTTTTACTCTTCATTAACTTTATCATGTTGTTAATCGGATCTCTTTTTTTCCATTCTTCCACTTCCTCTTTCGTTCTGTATAACTCCGGATCGAACATTGAATGAGCACGGAATCTGTATGTTCTGCATTCCAGTAAATATGGTCCTTTACCACTTCTCACATATTTTATAGCGTTATTCACAGACTTCTCTACTGCTAACACATCCATCCCATCCACTGCTTCAGCCTTGATATCATAAGCATCTGCTTTTTTTGTTATATCCGTTACGGATTCCGATAATTTTAAAGCAGTACCCATGGCGTACAGATTATTTTCACATATAAATAAAACCGGTAATTGCCAAAGGGCTGCCAAATTCATGGATTCGTGGAATTCACCTTCGGCAACAGCTCCTTCACCGAACAGACAGCAGGTTATATTCTTCTTACTTTGCATTTTTGAGGCCAGACCCAATCCTACAGCAAGGGGCAATCCTCCTCCTACAATAGCGTTACCTCCAAAAAAATTGAGATCTTTGCAGAATAAGTGCATGGAACCGCCCCGGCCACGACTACACCCTTCCTGTTTACCAAACATTTCTGCCATGATCTGATTAGCAGAGATACCACGGATGAGAGCATGGCCATGTTCCCGGTAGGTTGCAACAATATTATCTTCCGGTTTGAGCGCTTCAATAGCACCGACGGCAACAGCTTCTTCGCCAATGTATAAGTGTAAAAAACCGCGGATTTTCATCGCGCTATATAATTCAGCTGATTTCTCTTCCAGGCGTCTGATTCTCATCATTTGGTGTAATAAATGATGAGCGTGATCACCGGATACTGCTTTCCCGTTCGGAGTAGAGTTTGTTTTTTTTCCTGCTTTGCCGTTTTTACGCACTTTACTCATAATTTCGTCTCCAGTGTTGATGTGTCACCTTCCGGTAACCCTAATTCACGTGATTTCAAGAGCCGGCGCATGATCTTGCCGCTGCGTGTCTTTGGCAGGTTTTCGACAAATTGAACTTCCTTTGGTGCCACGGCTGAACCCAACTTTGTCCGAGCAAACCCAATGATATCTAACCTTAACGAATCGGTGGCCTCGTTGCCCGGTTTTAATGCCACAAAAGCCTTAACTAATTCACCTATAACAGGATCCGGTTTTCCGATAACACCGACTTCTGCGATTGCCGGGTGTTCCATTAATGCACTTTCCACTTCAAACGGACCAACCATATGCCCGGATGTTTTGATGATATCATCGGCCCGGCCTACAAACCAATAATACCCGTCATTATCTATTTTCGCCAGATCACCCGTTATATACCATTCACCGATAAAGCATTTATTATATCTCTTTTTATCGTGTAGATAACCCCTGAACATGGAAGGCCATGCCGGTTTTAATGCAAGCTCGCCAACTGTATCCTTTTCCTTAATCTCCTCAACTTTGTGTTCACTGATCCGTTTAACAATACCGGCTTGTATTCCGGGTAATGGTTTTCCCATCGAACCGTCCTTTATTTCCATAGACGGGTAATTGGCTATCATGATTCCACCGGTTTCCGTTTGCCACCAATTATCGAGGATTGGCATTCCAAGCGTTTCCCTGCCCCATTCAACAGCTTCAGGATTTAATGGCTCACCAACACTGTGGATCAGTCTCAGATGTTCAAGATCATATTTCTCAAGAGGATTAATATTTAATCTCATTAACATACGTATTGCCGTTGGAGCCGTATACCAAACCGAAACTTTTTGATCCTGCAAAATGGAATACCAGCGCTCGGCATCAAAATCAGCTTCATCTATAATATTTGTTATTCCATGAACGAAAGGCGATATAATACCGTAAGAGGTACCCGTTACCCAACCCGGATCGGCCGTGCACCAGAAAATATCATCAGGATGAAAATCCAACACATATTTACCGGTAATGTAGTGCGTATAAACGGCATTATGAACGTGAATAGCACCTTTAGGCATACCCGTGGTGCCGCTTGTGAAATGCAGCAATGCCATATCCTCGGGATCGGTTGGCGGTATATTAAAAAGAGGAGATGCTTTCTTCATCAGTTTGGTTAATGACAATACCCTATCCGAAAGATCATTTTCACTATCTGTAATTAATACATATTCTAGTTTCGGCAGGCGCTGGAGCAGTGACTTTATTTTTTTTTGATACAAACGTGTAGTGGTCACCAATACTTTGCCATCTCCCCTGCTTAAACGCTGATGAATAGGTTCGGGTCCGAATGCGGAAAAGAGCGGACAAAAAACACTCACGTTTTTCAGAGTACCCAGGGCTGCGAAATACAGTTCAGGTATTCGACCGGTCAAAGAAAATACCTTATCCCCTTTTTTAACACCCAGGTTTTTAAGGATATTTGCGAACCGGTTAGTCTCTTCCTTTAAATACCCGTAGCTAAAATCTTTTATATGCCCTTTTTTATCAATCCAGCGAATGCCCAAATGATCACCGGAACCGTTCTCTACATGTTTATCAATAGCTTCATACGCAATATTTAACCCATTATCAGCGGGTAAACCCGATAATTCTTCCTTTACATCTTCCCAATCGAATTCTGCATATGTCTCATCGTAGTTTATGAGATTTGGCTGAACTTTCCGGGATAGGACTGTTTTATTATTTCCAGCCATAGTTACCTGTATTACTCTTGATGAAATAGTACTCTTCTTTTTTTATCCTATACAGATAACTTACTACTCTCCCAATAAATGAATTAAATTAATATTTTTTAATCATTTATATTTATTACAATCTATTAATTATTCTAAAATCTAAATTCGCTCATCCTTTTGAAACCATTCAGTGATGATCATGTATTCAACCAGCCTGTGCTAAAATACTTATATATGAATGGTACGAAATCAAAATTAAGAAAGGTTTTTTATAAGTTTATTTATTTATAAAAATCAATAATTATATATACGAAATACCGATTGACATGATCCCTCCAATAAAGCCCTTTATGTTTGTTCTCCTCCTAAATAATAGAAGATACAGATATTAGGTAAATCGCTTTATTAATTTATAAATCAGTAACTTATAATATATTCTTTCAATTTATATTCGTAGTGTTTTTCCTGACGCGTTCTGTATGAATCATATTACATACGCTATAAGGAAAACATTTCAGATAAGGATTCAGGATCTGTTTATGTTACTAACAGATTAATTAAGGAATGATTTATAAATAATATTAAATAAAGATTTTGTTCAAGAGAGACGTTTAACGAGCAATATCGATCAAGAGAGAGATAGAGAGATAAATCATCAAGAGAGAAAATTATTTGTCAAGAGAGGACATCAAGAGAGTAAGTAAACAATTATAACTTGGAATTAATATTAATAAGCTTAAAAGCTAAAATTGATATTAATTAACCAAGTAAAAGCCCGGTACCCTAAAAGTATCGGGCTTTTCTAATATAATATATCCTTATAAAAAGTAAAACAACTTATTGAAATTTTACTTTTAAAATTGAACCGGGATAATTTACAGCTTACAGGCTTCTATTTTCATGGTTATCAAAAAAATTTGATGATATTTGTGTTTGTAATTCTAACTATTTTTCTGTTAAAATAACCTGGCTGTACGTCTTAAATCATAATTATTTCATATATTTCGCTTGTCAACATAAAGAATTGCCATTCAGTGTGATAACTGAATATATCTATATAAACATTAAGAGAGATGAAAAATATTTTAGCTGCAACAATTATTTTGTTTGTTATAACTCTTCCTGGCTTTGCACAAAAAACTATTTATAAAACAGGAAATGCTCTTCGTATAAATAAAACCGATACACTTACCTCTGATCTCATATCGGCAAGCAAATTCCTGGATGTAAATGGGTATATATCCGGTGATTTATACTCGGCCAGCAAGGAATTCACACTCGATGGTAACGTCACAGATGATATTATATCAACCGGTCAGGATCTACAAATAAATGGAAATGTAGGTGATAAATTTATCGGTTTTGCCGGAAATATTGTTATCACTGGTAATATTGAAGGCGATGTTATAGCATTATGTGGCAACATTATTGTAAAGCCGGGTGCCCATATACATGGAAATCTCTTTGTAGGGACCGGTAACCTTCAACTGGAAGGCGGCCAGATCGATGGTTGGGTCCGCGGTGGCGGCGCTGAAGTATATCTCAACGGCAATGTGGGTAAATATGTTGACATGTCAGCCGGAAATGTAAAATTCGGTTCAGATTATAGATCAGCCGGTGGAACTCATTTTAAACTTTATGAAGAAATCAATGCGGATCAAATTCCCAATGCTCCGGAAAATCTGACCATAACTATCGAACGAGAAAATGAATTTGTAAAACCGATATTCTTAATATGGTCACTCTTTGCTATGTTTGTGACCGGTGTTGTGCTCTTGTTTTTATTTGAAGATACGTTCAGGAGGCTTGTTGATCAGGCTGGTAAACATCTTCTCAGTAATACAGGTATTGGACTATTTGCAATAATTTTGATTCCCGTCTTACTCATTGTTTTCGTTTTATTATTGGTTACAGTACCTATCGCGTTTATACTGCTATTTCTTTATCTGACCATTTTATATTTCAGTTGGATCATATCGGCGTTATATCTTGGTAAGTATTTGATAACCAACCTGAAATCTGATTCAAAGGTAACCCATCTTTACGGTTCCTTAGGTATTGGATCCATAATCGTATTCTTCCTGACCAATCTACCTTTTGTCGGTTGGTTCTTCAGTTTAGCATTCCTGGCATTCGGAACAGGAAGTATGTTGGTTTACATCTGGAATAATCGTTATATAACAGAGTAGAGAATTAAAAAAAGCCGTCCTTTAAACTGATGAAAATTATTTCTCTTTGTACTTATGTTCTATGACAAAGGTTACTTTGGCATTTATGCGATATTTAACGACCTCATTTTCCTCTATAATAGCCTGAATACTGTCTACATAGACGTTTTTTACGTTGTGAACGCTTTCGGTAGATTGCTTGACGGCTTTCTCGATGGCATCTTCAATACTTATACCTTCGGATAACACTTCAATAACTTTTGCCAGTGACATAAAATCCTCCACATTATTACACTTCTAATTAATTGTTATCGTATCTCTGCTAATATTTTATATTGATAATCTATTAAAAACATGCATTGATAAAAGAGAGTCATACCTTACATAAACTGACAGTAAATCCCCTATTTGTTTTTTGCCTTACTTTAGTAATCATAATTATATATACAAATTATACTCCTATTCATTAATGAGCTCAGATAATGTTCAAAAACAGAGAAGACGCAGGACAACAATTGGCAAAGGCGTTACATCACTATAAAGACAAGGATGTTATCGTTCTTGCCATTCCAAGAGGTGGAGTTGAAGTGGCGTATTACGTAGCCGAGTATCTAAAAGCCGAATTATCCCTTCTAATAACCCGCAAACTGGGTCATCCTGATAATCCAGAGGCTGCTTTTGGTGCTATAGCTGAAGATGGCAGCACTTATATATTCGATTATGCCAGGCGGAGGATCGACAAGCAGGTAATTGACGAGGTTATTGAAGAACAAAAGGCGGAAGTGGAGCGCCGAATTGAAATATTAAGGAATGGTAAGCCTTTGCCTGATATAAAAGACAAAATCGTCATACTCGTGGATGATGGTATCGCGACCGGCGCTACTCTTTTTGCTTCCATACAACTTTGTAAGAATAAGAAAGCAAAGAAAATAATTGTAGCCGCACCTGTTTCCGGTGAAGATGTGATAAATGTGTTGGAAGATATGGTCGACGAAGTGATTGTCCTTGAGATTCCGGAAAATTATTTTGCTGTCTCACAGGGGTATGAAAGTTTTTATAATGTTCCCGATGATGAAGTTCTGGCCATAATGAATCGTTGGTATAAAGAACATAATCATCAACAATCCGGCAGGTATACCAGTGTTTGATGGATATACTATGAAAAAAATAGAGTTTAAATCACATACTGCCGACATCAGACTTAAAATTGAGTCTGATTCATTACCGGAATTATTGCTGGCCGGATTATCGGGTATGAACCGGTTACTTAGGAAAGAACCTACTGTTAAAAATGATGGTTCGCCCGTTTTTCAAACGATAACCATAACGTCTATTGATACAACAACATTGCTGATCGATTTTCTTTCCGAGATACTTACCTTAAGTTATATTCACGGAACAATCTTCAACAAAGTCGATTTCACGCATATCTCCAATCAGGAAACAAGTGCTATTATCCGTGGGTTTAAAGTTGATAAATTCGATGAGGATATTAAAGCCGTAACCTATCACGAAGCGAACGTGCACAAAAATAAGAATGGCAAGTGGGAAACTATCATCATCTTTGACATCTAAAAAAAGAGATACAATATGGTCATCAAAGAGCAACTTATTAAGAAATCAGATTTTTTATGGGAAATACCCAAGACGTTCAGGGATGATATGCTTGTCCCTGCCCATATCTATGCCCTGGAAGAAATGCTGGATGATCTGTTTGGCGATCGCTCCCTCGAGCAGCTTATAAATGTAACTACGTTGCGTGGCATTCAAAAAGCGGCTGTAGTTATGCCCGATGCACATGAAGGTTATGGTTTCCCGATTGGCGGCATTGCAGCCACGGAATGGCCTCATGGTGTCATCTCTCCGGGTGGAATCGGTTATGATATTAATTGTGGCGTTCGGTTATTAGTGACGGATCTCATGTTTGATGATGTCTCGGATAGACTCGAAAAGTTATCCGAAGAATTATACGCTCAAATACCATCCGGCGTTGGCCGGGGGGGATCCATAAAACTTTCTTTAAAAGAAATCGACATGGTGCTTAAAGAAGGTGCCGCCTGGGCTGTAAGAAATGGATATGGACTGGAAGAAGACATCGATCATATAGAGTCTAATGGTGTTTTGAATAATGCCGATCCCCGATCGGTATCTGAACATGCAAAAAAACGTGGAAATGATCAGCTTGGTACCATAGGAGCCGGAAATCATTTTGTGGAAGTGGATAAAGTTGACAACATATTCAACGATAGTACTGCCTCAGTACTAAATCTTCATAAGAATCAGATCGTGGTATTAATTCATACCGGGTCGAGGGGTTTCGGTCATCAGGTTGCGACGGATTATCTTCGTATTTTTTTGAGTGCTATGGATGGATATGATCTGCATCCGCCCGACCGGGAACTGGCTTGTGCCCCTTTCAACTCGCCTGAAGGACAAAAATATTTTGATGCCATGGCATGTGCGGCCAATTTCGCATGGTGCAACCGTGAAGTAATTACCTGGGAGGTTCGCAAGGCATTAACCAATGTTTTTGGAAAATCCACAGGCCCCATAAGGCTCCTCTATGATGTAGCCCATAACATTGCGAAAATTGAAGAGCATAAAGTTGATCATAAGATCATGAAATTGATTGTTCACCGTAAAGGTGCTACCAGGGCTTTTGGTCCGGGCAGAAAGGAAATACCGGCAGATTATCGGGAAACAGGCCAACCTGTATTAATCCCGGGTAGCATGGGAACTGCCTCATATGTTCTGACGGGAACCAGTAAGAGTATGGAAGCCACATTTGGGTCCTCCTGCCACGGGGCCGGCAGAAGAATGTCCAGGAAAGCGGCAAAACGTGAGGTCGACGCTCCACAATTACAACAAAAACTTCGAGGTGAAGGAATATATGTTCAGGCCGGATCATATGCAGGTATAGCTGAAGAAGCACCAATCGCTTATAAAGATGTGGATATTGTTGTAGAAACAGTTCATAAGGCAGGGATAGCAGAAAAGATAGCCAAGCTAAAACCTCTTGCTGTCATCAAGGGATAAATAAACGTTAGAGAAACATTAAGGTTGAGTTGAATTTATTGATACATCCGATATAAATGCGGAACATACATAATAAAAGAAGACTTTTGATAACTACGGATTTTGTTCAAAACGCAGTCGTAATCCAGAAGATTGGGCAAAAGAGTAGTTTTTCAAAACTTTCTTACGCTTAATCAAGAGAGAGTCATAATGGAAAAATTAACCAATATCCATGATCTTCTTATAAATCAGTTAAGAGATTTATACGACGCTGAAGACCAACAATTCATTCATCTGTCAAAAATAAAATCAGCGGTCTCGTCGATGGTTTTAAACGACATGTTAGAATACTATCGAAGAGAATTACAGAAACACCTCCGAAGGCTGGAACGTATTTTCACCATTATGAATAAGGATCCTGAGGGGAAAAAAAGCATGGCCATGGAAGGACTGATAAAAGAGGCCCACAGTTTAATTGACAGATGCACAGAGGGTGAGGTTCTGGATGCGGGGCTCGCTACGTCGATTCAACACATAAATCATTATGAAATAGCCGGGTATGGCACCGCCATATCATACGCCAAAGCGTTAGAGAAACATGATTTGGCAACCTCGTTACTTGAGACACTAAGGGATAGAAAACAGTTCGATCTTGAGCTTTCAAACCTGACAGATGAATCTCTGAATGAACAGGCAGCAAACAATACCACGATTAATGAAAAATCAAAACAGCAACTATGAATAAGTTCATCGTTTACCTAACAAGCGGGGAACCCATCATTATTGAAGCGGACTATTTTAAAGTTAAAGATGAGGCCGTCCACTTCTTTAAAGATGCTGAAGAAATACCTGATATCTATGTGTCGGCTTATGGCACAGTTGTAATTGCGGAGAAAAAACTCAAGAAAATTAAAGGATTTGACTAACCCATTAGTCATCGGAATTCTGGTGGTTTTTAAAGAATTTGATCCAAAATACAAAGCTGATCTTCATTAAGTAAGGCTCTGTCTTACATACTCCTCAAAGATTAGATTACTCCTCTAACATATTTTTCCTCTTATTTACTACCCTCATAAGTAATTAAGTTAGTTTTAGATTCTATTTCGATCTTCGGAATGGGATATCGCTAATCCATTAGGGAAGAAACGAATATGTTTCGAAACACGATATTTCAATCCCGAAGAAGCCCGGTGCTTTCCTAAAAAGCACCGGTGTTTTTTTAACAACTAATTAAAGCTTCCTCACTATTAATGGTTGGTTAGCCAAGCGATGACTCCTTACCAGTGATGCTAACCAATGCTAAGGGCACCTGTTATAAAAGATCGTATAACAGGTGTTTTTTTTTATGAAAGTTTGAAAACATTCACCATGACAATAATTGTCAATTATTGCGCAATTTTGGTATATGCTTATAGTTGTCACTTCCACTTCTCGTTGCTAAAGTAATATGATACCCTTTGAGATAAGGTTTATATTACACTTTTTAATTCCGGCTAATTCGAAATCAAAAAATATTTATCAATTTAAGTAATTTCGTATTTACAAAAGCCGAATGTGATTACCATAATAGTTTATCAAAGGTATTATATTAAAAGGTATTGTCATTATTAAGAGACAAATTTAAATCCATATTACAGATACTATTTTATCATGTTCGTACCATTTTTTGATCCTAAAGGGGTGGCAATTATAGGTGCCTCACGCGATCCTCATAAACTCGGTTATGGCGTAGTGAGAAACCTAGTGGAATATCGGTACAAGGGACCCGTATACCCTGTTAATTCCAAGGCAAATGAAATATTAGGTTATCGATGCTATAAATCAATAGAAGACGTACCGGATCCTGTCGACCTTGCTGTTATCGTAGTTCCGGCAAAATATGTGGTGCCTGTACTCGACCAATGTGGAAAACGGAATATTAAAAATGCCATCATCGTTAGCGGTGGTTTTGGCGAGACCGGTTCAGATGGCAAAAAGCTTGAAAAACAGCTTATTTCCAAAGCCAATGAATATGATATGCGCTTGATTGGTCCGAACTGCATCGGAACTATAGATACTCATACTCCGGTCAATACTACTTTTGTAGTTGGTATGCCCGAAACAGGTGAAATAGGCTTTTTATCACAATCAGGAGCCATGGTGGCAGCTGTAATCGACTGGGCAAGAGGTGCAGGAGTCGGTTTCTCAAGAATCGTCAGTTTGGGTAATCAGATTGATGTCAGTGAGACCGAAATGCTTTCTACAATGGTCAATGATCCTCAGACTCATGTAATTACAGCCTACATCGAAGGAGTTAAAGACGGACGAACATTTATGCAGGAAGCTGAAATTGCTTCTAAAAAGAAACCCGTTTTGGTTTTGAAAGGTGGTCATGGTAAAAGTGGCGCCAAAGCCGTTGCATCACATACCGGTGCGCTGGCAGGTAGTGATGAGGCTTACGATGCGGCTTTTACCCACAGTGGGGTACTCAGAGCTGATACGATGGAAGAATTGTTTGATTGGGCCCGTGCCCTCGCCTGGCAGCCTCTTCCGAAAGGTAACAGAATCGCGGTTTTAACAAATGCCGGTGGTCCGGCAATCATGGCTGTTGATGCACTCGAAAAGGCGGGGATGAATATCGCCGATTTGACAAAAGAAACCCGCCATTATTTGAAGAAACGTTTACCTGCAGCGGCAAGTGTATCAAATCCGGTGGATGTCTTGGCCGGATCAGGTCCGGCTACTTATGCCGTAGCATTAGATGCCATTCTTTCCGATCCCACAGTTGATGCGGCACTTGTCATACAAGCACCACAAGATTGGTTTCTTCCCGCAAGTCTTGCCGAAGTGGTTGCTGAAGTGGCAGCCGTTCATGATAAACCTGTATTGGCCTCCATAATGGGAAAAGCATCTGTCGATCAGGCACTTGCTATCTTACACCAACGTAAGGTACCAAATTTCTCATTTCCCGAACGGGCGGCATCAGCATTCGCCGCTATGCTAAAACGAATGCAATGGCTGGAGACTCCTAACCATGAATGTCATGATTTCCTGAATATAGATCCTAAATCGGCCTCCAAAGCTATTAAAAACAATAATTTTGCAAATTTACTTGAATCATATAATATAATTCAACCCCCGTCTTACCTGAGTACGGGTCCGGATGAGGCTGTAACGTATGCAAATAAAATCGGCTATCCGGTAGTGTTGAAATTAGCTTCTGAAGATTTAACCCATAAATCGGATGTCGGTGGTGTTCTCCTTAACATCCAAAACGAACAGGAAGTAAAACGGGGATATAAAGAGATCATCAGTAAGGTTAAAAAGCAACATCCCAAAGCTAAAACAGAGGGTATCCTGGTTCAGAAAATGCTACATCACGGACAAGAAGTGATTGTTGGGGCAAAACGTGATGATCAATTCGGGCCTTTGGTCATTGTAGGTAGTGGAGGTACTGAAGTTGAATTAACACGCGACATAGCAACTGGAATAGCCCCTTTAACCCCAGCCCAAGCCGATCAGTTACTTAATAAAACACAGGCGGGAGTCCGGTTGAAGGGATGGCGGGATAAGAAACCGGGAGACCGTTTGGCCGTTATTGATGCTATGTTACGTATTTCAAAAATTATGATGGATTACCCTGAAATATCGGAACTCGAAATCAATCCATTGTATGTATTGCCGAAGGATGAAGGCGCCTTTGCTGTTGATATCCGAGGCGTCATTGACCATCATTTACCGGTTAAAGAAAGTGTTAAGATTTGATTGATACATTTTGTGAGAAAAAACCGTTTACCGATTAAAAAGTAACTATTAACTGACATTCTCTACCCTGATGACCCCGGTCGGACATTGCAGAGCTGCCTCTTCATTATCCGGTTGTTCGTCATCTGATGTCACAACCGTATAGATGTCATTATTCGTATTATCCTCACTATCGACTAAGATACTTCGGCCATCATCTTCATCGATATCCCAACGATAAGGTGCCACTTCATTACAATAATAGCATCCGATACATTTATTCCGGTGGAATGTAATTTTAATCATTTCCACTATTTTTTGACTTCTACCAGTTTATATAGCTTATCTGACTTACGGATAGGTCCCTCTATAGGTGTACTGAATATCTCCCCCTTTTTAACGGTATCCACCGGTTTATCATCCACTCTTAATTCGTTAATAGTAGCTTCTATTACTCCGGTAGTAGGGCCTATTACAACAATATCATCTCCAATACGTAAATCGCCTGACTGCATATTGAATTCGCCAACATTAATTTGGGAAAAGTAATTGCTCCCTTTGGCAAGAAATATTTTTCTTTTTTTTGCACTCGAACCGTATGAGTCGGACCATTCCCCTAATTTCCGGCCCAAATAATAACCATCCCAAAACCCCCTGTTATAAACATTTGATAAACGTTCTTCCCACCTCTTAATTTTTTCAATAGTATAGGTTCCATCCTGACAGGCATTTGCAGCTTCCCGGTAACATTGGGTTACTGTTTTAACATATTCCGGAGACCGTGCCCGTCCTTCCAATTTGAGCACTCTTACTCCGCTTTCCAGTATCTTATCAAGAAAACTGATTGTACGCAGATCTTTGGGCGACATGATGTACTCGTTATCTATTTCAAGCTCATTTCCCGATTCTTTTTCCGTAACGATGTACGATTTTCGGCATGGCTGCATGCATGCTCCCCTGTTAGCGGATGCATTCTGTTCATGTAAGCTCAGATAACACTTACCCGAGACGGCCATACATAAAGCTCCGTGGGCAAATATTTCGATTCTCATTAATTCACCTGACGGACCCTTAATTTGTTCATTTTCAATGGCCCGGGTTATAGAAGCAACCTGACGCAAGCTCAACTCCCTGGCCAATACCACAACATCTGCAAAATGAGCATAAAACTTGAGCGTCTCGATATTACTTACGTTTAACTGTGTTGAAATATGTACGGCAACACCAACCGTATTCGCATAATTTATTACTCCCTGATCCGAGGCTATAAGGGCTGTTACCCCACTCCCTTTAGCCGTATCAACCACCCTGCGCATCAGTTTCAGATCATGATCATAGATAATCGTATTAACCGTTAGATATGATTTTATATAATTTTCGCTACATATTTTAACGATCTCAGGAAGATCATCCAACGTAAAATTGTTCGTTGACTTTGCCCGCATATTCAATTGCTCAACACCAAAATATACGGAATCGGCCCCACCTTGTATCGCAGCTCTCAGCGATGCAAAAGAACCGGCCGGTGCCATAATTTCAATGTTATTATTATCTGTCATCGATTCTTCTTTCTATTTACGATTTGATTAAACAGGGATTTTATTAATATTCTCTTCCCTCACAAGGTCGTTTATTTCCTTTGAATCATGCAGTTGATTAGACATGAATAGCATGGTTGTTAATAAAATCACAGCGCCAACCTGGTGAGCCACCCCCAACCCAACCGGTATGGTTCCCAGGCTATGTATAACCGTAAACGCTCCGAGCGTTATCTGTAATAAAAGGGCCAAAACCAACAAATTATTGGCTATAATCAATCTTTTTGAGGTGAAGACACTTCTCCCCCGCCACCAAAACAGGATGATTAGTATCCCAATGATGTAAGGCAAAGTGCGATGAATAAAATTGACCAAATTCTGATTTTCGAAGAAATTGACCCAAAATGGTGATAAAACAAACATATTATCCGGAATGAAGTGCCCATTCATCAATGGAAAACCGGGATAATAAATTGAAGCACGCAGACCTGACATAAGTCCACCAAAAAGTATTTGGATGCCTAACAGGCCCAAAATTATTAAAGAATATTTCCTGAATTTGTTTTGATGCTTTTCCCGTATGTTGTCTTTTTTAAAGGGCAACAATAAATCTATTGCTGTCCAGAAAACAAACGTATAAAGTGAAAAAGCCAGTAATAGATGAATGGCCAACCGATATGGACTCACCCTGGGAACATTTATCAAACCGCTTTTAACCATAAACCATCCCCAACTTCCAACAATGCCTAATCCTATCAATATGTAAATGTATTTCCTGACCATCGGATTTTTGATCATTTTTTTAAAATAGAAATAGAACAATTGCCCGATAAAGAAGAATCCAATAAAACGCCCCATAAGCCGGTGAAAATATTCCCACCAGAAAATAGATTTATAGGAACTAAGACTCATTCCTTTATTGACATCTTTATATTGAGGTGATTGCTTATACTCGTTAAAAGACTTCATCCATTCCTGATTATTTAACGGCGGAACAACACCGACAACAAGATCCCATTTAACGATAGACAAACCGGAACCGGTCAATCGTGTCGCCGCACCAATCGACATCATGGCGGCAATGATACCACAACCAATTAAAAGCCAGATAGCTATTACTTTTCTGTTTTTCATCTATATTAATTCTTCTCTCTTTAAAATTATGCGGTAAAATAAGATGATCATATCTTAAATTCACTATTTTTCAGACAATCTTGTGTGAAATAATCATATTCTGAAGGGAATCTTTCCGTAAGTGATTCAGTTTGTTATAAATGTAGATATAATAAATAACAGATATGTATCCCATTTTATATCCCTGAATTAACGGCTAACATGAGAATTCTTTGGATTGGTAGCGTACCGGCAGAAAGTGATAAAACCATTTTAGTAGAAGGTTATCAATGCTTTCCGCCCGAACCTTACAAAG
>DATFMH010000110.1:0-3169 GCA_035267045.1 Balneolales bacterium | reverse complement strand
ACAATGATCAATTAGTTTTATGGGCAAGCCCGGAATGATTTTGTTTACGGGACACAGAGTGTCCGGTTGCCCGTTACCAGACGGAGTCTGGTAACGAGATAACGTGTATTCTCGTTACGTCTGTCCGGGGAATGACAATGTTGGGGGGCTTTAATGGGTCTGTAAACGCTATTCCTTACACCCAAACACCGTCATTCCGACCGACAGTGGAGGAATCTGCAATGGCAAGTGGCCTTTACCTGTTTGTATATGAGATAAGAATTACAGCCGTTGTTAGATTCCTCGACAAGCTTCGGAATGACAATGTGGGGGGATTTAATGGGTCTGTAAACGCTATTCCATACACCCAAACATCGTCATTCCGACCGACAGTGAAGGAATCTGCAATGGCAAGCGGCTTCCATACTTACAAAAACCGGAAACCAACCAATACTGATAACTGGTAACTGGTAACTGGTAACTGATAAATAACCAAACAAAGGATTGACAACAAGTAATAATGTCTTTAACTTTGGAGTCTTGAAAATAATCGAATCGGGGCGTAGCGCAGTCCGGTAGCGCATCTGCTTTGGGAGCAGAGGGTCGCAGGTTCAAATCCTGTCGCCCCGACGAGTTTTTCCTTTGACATATTGAAAAAAGATTTAGTTGAGCGCCCGTAGCTCAACTGGATAGAGCAACTGCCTTCTAAGCAGTAGGTTACAGGTTCGATTCCTGTCGGGCGTACAACAACAATCTATGGCGACATGGCCGAGTGGCTAGGCAGAGGTCTGCAAAACCTTTTACGGCGGTTCGAATCCGCCTGTCGCCTCTTATATAAATTCCAATAATAAGTATTGGAATTTACGATACTGCGTATTAAATTTTGCGCCTGATGTTACTTGCCGCGTTCGTCTAGAGGCCTAGGACGCCGCCCTTTCACGGCGGTAGCACGGGTTCAAATCCCGTACGCGGTACTTTTTCAGTTAACAGTTAGCAGTGAACAGTGAACAAAATATTTTACTTAAATTGACATCAGCTGACTTACTATTAGTTGTTTAGAAAATTAGATTTTTAAGTTATTGATTTTATTATGAACTGGTAGCGACTATGGTCTATCGTCTACCGTCAGTTCTTTTGTAAACAGAGTTTTTTGACATTATTTATATATTATCAGATATACATGGAGCTTGTAGCTCAGTAGGTTAGAGCGCTGGTTTGTGGCACCAGAGGCCGTGGGTTCAAATCCCACCTGGCTCCCATTATTTAGTGTTTAGTGTTTAGTTAAGTGTGAGCATATAGGCACTTTTCAATTGATTATTGCTAATTGATTAAATGCCGCGTTCGTCTAGGGGTCCAGGACGCCGCCCTTTCACGGCGGTAGCACGGGTTCAAATCCCGTACGCGGTACTATTTCAGTGAACAGTTAGCAGTAAACATGTTAAAAAAGAACAATGTCAAGATGCAGGAAATCAGCAACCTTTCTTACTACAAAATGCTGATATCTGTATACTGATAACGTAATACTTACCATTCTGGCCACACTAAAAATGTTCCAGGTTTGTAACTTGTGATCCATCCCCGGGTCTTCGCCTGTAGTGCCTGAATAAATATTCTACTCCATGCACCCTGCACGTAGAGCGCTATTTATTCGTATAAATCCATGCAGAGGGATTTTGGTAGGCTCTTATTTTTTTCAGGATCTCGTCTGCCTGTTGTTCATTTCCAACTTCCGCATATGCAACAAGATACCAGGCTTTTGAAATATCATTTATAACTTTAGCATCATTGTAACCAATATCTTTAAGCTGTTTCAATAAGCTCTGAGCCTTATTAATCTCCAGAAAAGCATCCGCGATGATGAAATATTTGGGCAGTTTATCATTTGAATCGGTCTTAATTTTACTATCAATTTTATTATTCAGATAATCTAATTGTGCGCGCATCGAACGCATGGAATCAATCTGAGCCTGAATCCGTTTAATTTTTTTATTCTCAAAATTCATCTGGTTTGTTGCAGTCTGATTAACAAAATTCTTAATGATCAGATTGGTCTTATTCAAACGGTCACTGGTCTCTTCTAAAATTTTACCGTTTTCTTCAATCATTGTAGTTAGTTTCTTGTATAATAAACTATCCGCAGGTGTTTTTATCAGGGATGATGATGTCGGTAATCTTCTGCCGGATCTGAATACAGTCTTGCCACCGCCTCCTAATCGAATGGATATACCCGAGGTCAACAGGGAATAATTATCATTATTATAATTGTTAGGGCCATGTAAGGGGTCATTAATAGTCGTATATCCATCAACAAAGTCACTATTTGTCAGATTATATTCATATTGAACAAACAGGGCTAATCGACTGGTCAGACTAATATCAAGACCAATACCTAATGAATAAAAAAGAGTATTTGTAGTATTATTATGCCCCAAAAATTTTTGGGTACTCTCTTCCTTATAAACATAGGGTTCAACCATCAAATCCGGATTCATACCCGTTTTAACATCATTATGTAGAATCCCAATACCTGAAAATCCCTTGATTTGAAATATGTTCATCAGTTTATCAACCCCGATCATTGCAGTAATATTTATTTCCGGTCGTATTGTAAAGGAGTAGAATTGATTTTTAAAGGTCCTTCCAAACCAACTTGGCCTGTTAGTATTTTCGAAAATTCCCTTATGCAAACTTGTTTGTAAAGCAAACAGGGGATTTACATCATATATTAAACTGATATCATATACGGGATTCATCCTATTGGCTTCATTAAAACTCGTAAATGGGACACCACTGCCAAATTTTATGCGCCAGTTTTCATTACTGCTTTCTTGTGCATATACGCTCTTTAATAGAAGAATATTAAGCACACCGACTACAAGTAAAAATAGAATAATCCTCGTTCTATCTCGCATTTTAAGCCCCAAATCTCTTATCTTAATTTCTCCCAAAAACTTTATAAATACCCTCTACAACATAAACTTATAAACACGCTGTCTTAATTTAATTTCTATTAGTCGATTATAACTTTATAATTTACTAATGGAAGTCGACTGACCACGAACAGCAGACGACCCGGATTTGGTTGCTTTATGATATTTACAGACTGTAAGCAGATGACAATGGAGGTGGACCGTAGACGGTGGCTGTCCCGGCATTATTGTGAAGGTTGATGACCAATTGGCAACTCGCA
>DATFMH010000109.1:0-10841 GCA_035267045.1 Balneolales bacterium | reverse complement strand
AGCATGGAGCATGGAGCATGGAGCATGGAGCATGGAGCATGGAGCATGGAGCATGGAGCATGGAGCATGGAGCATAATTTCACGCCATACACTGTGCGCTTTGCCCTATGCTAATTAGACACAAACTCTTCAATTCGTTCGGCCGTCTCATATCCGGCCGTGATGCAGTCACTTACAGATATGCCAAAGCGATAGTTACCGGCAATGAAAAAACCGGGATTATCAGATTCCAGCTTATCCATTTTTTGTTTATGTAAACCATAGCCGATCGTATACTGGGGAATAGCTTTTTCCCAATGAACATGATGAATAAATACCGGCTTACCTTCTAATCCAAGTATTGTATGTAAGTCTTTCATGGTCAGCTCAACGAGTTTATCTTCGGGAAGACCGGCAATAGAGGGACTTCTCGCACCACCGATAAATGAAGCCAGGGTCACGTGATCCTCAGGAGCACGTCCGGGAAAAAGAGTTGAAGTAAACAATGTTCCCAGAATGCTGCAGTTTTCTTTTTCAGGAATAAGCATGCCAAAACCGTCAAGCGGGTGAACGATATCTTTTCGCCGGAAACCAAGTGTTAGCGCACTTACAGGTGGATAATATATTTCCTCCGCCATTGATTTTATTATTTCCTTATGATCAAATGAAATATCGGATAGTGCATAGATAGGTCCGGTATAAAGAACAATATCGTGTTTGGCTCTCTTGATTGTTCCATTCTTTTGGTACGTTATTTCCCATTGTTGTCCCTCTTTCGAAATTTCAGTCACTTCAGCATTCAATATAATCCGTTCAGATAATCTGGTTTGTATAGCACGTGGTATAGTTTCTATTCCTTCCCTGAAAGAAAAAAGGCGGGCTTTTTGTTTGGAGACATCAGCACGTTTTTTTCGTTCTTTTGCACCTTTGATCTGTCCTTTGATTAAAGAGCCGTACTTCTGTTCTAAATCATATAATTTTCCGAATGCCTCTTTCACCGACAGTTGTTTGGGGTCGCCTGCATAGACACCGGCAACGAATGGATTAATAGCATAATCGAGGAATTCCTGTCCCAATCTACGTTTTACAAAATGGGCCAGGCTTTCTTCTTCACTATTATCCCAGGGTGAAATAAAGGGTTCTTTCAAAAGGCGAATTTTTGCCGATGTTGTAAAGAGTTTTGTACTCAAAAAAGAACCGAGGGATGAAGGCAAAGCATGGGGTGTTTTATTCCTGACGATAAATCGTTTTTTTGATTGATTATCACCATAAAGACGTTCGCCTTCCAGGTTCAATTTTATTACCAGGTCGCGAATCCGGTCATTTGTCTCCATGAGGGTATGTGGCCCGCCTTCTGCCAGCCAGCCATCTTTCCGGAATGATCTTATAACCCCGCCAACACGTTCCTGCTTCTCATATATCGAAACTTCAAAGTCTTTGAGTGACAGATTGAATGCCGTTGTAAGTCCGGTTATACCACCGCCAATGATTCCGATTGAATACATAAACTCAATAATAGGTTATAATAAATAATGTCAGTTCTAAATAATATTTATCGATGTGGCAAAAGGCAAAGAGCAAAGGGTTCACGGTCATAAATGTTAATTTCGGAAATATCCGATGATATGTGAAATGTTAATCTTTTGCGGTACCGATCTCTTCGGAATTTGCCGGTGCTTTGAAAATATTATCTTTTTTGTGCTTTTCCTCTCTGCCGTCACCCGGATTAAACAGATTCATAACCTGCAGGAACAAGTTGGAACTGAGTCTCGACCATTGCTCACGCGGTCCGAGAGATAGAAAACGTAATATCTTTCGAAGCTCAATAAGCAGGTAAGGCGGATAGGTGATCAGGCTGTCGTTGGATACGATGAAGTCCCAGTCGATGGGTCTTTTAAAGTGAATGCCATTTGCCTTCATGGTGTCATAAAATTCCTGTGCGATGAGTCCGTAACCGATAGTTGTCGGGTGTAAACCGTCTAAGCTGAAAATCCCGCCTTTGTATAATTGGCCCGTTTCATCATCCAGGCGAAAATAATCGGAGGTCAGTTTTGCATGGTTTTCCCCGAGAACCATGTATTCCGTATTCTTATAGTGTTTTAATGCCTCGATGAGCCCTTCGGGAAATGGAATAAGGTAGTCGTCTCCTTTACGACGGTTTCCAAGCCCGTCAATCATCTTATTTAACGGAACAACAATCCAACCGTATTCATCAGCTATTTTATGAATGATACGGTTATATTCATCGACAATAATATCTAGTTCAATTGCTTCATCTTTAGTCAGATAGGGATGAATATCCGGATCGAAGCTGTCGTCCCAAATCCAGAATCTCGTATAGTAATCAAAATAACCCCTCGATTTTTGAGATCGATTGGCATTGATACCACGGCTCACCGGTGGAATGGTGACATAGGGTATGGTTCCGGTTATTATATTTTGTGCACCCAGCGAACTCACTTTCTCGGCAAGTTTTCGATACAGATATTCAAAATGTTCAGGTCGGGCAACCGTATATGGTCTTTGATAGGGGGGGACTTCCAAATGATCATCCTCGGAATAGCGTATATTCAACTCCGTTACAGCTCCTACAATATTATTTGAACCCAGGTAGACAATCAGGTTTTCAATGCCCCCGTTTTCAGCAAAATAACGGGCATTGTCAATCATGCTGTTTAGTTCATATTCTTTTGTAAAACTAGGATTCAGAACACGGCGTGCCGTAGTGTACATGGCATTACCATGCATGATATTCATCAGGTTAAACCGGGGAGGATGTGTCTCAATATACTCCCTGCTGATTTTTTCGTTCATCAGCCAGCTGTCGGCTATCGTTTGCCCCCAAATAGACTGATTATGATAAGGTAAGTCTCGTTCTTCATTAAGTGGAATATATTCCCCATCCCAAAAACGTTTTATACGGCGTGAGGTGGAATACAGGTATTTTAAAGCCGATGGATAGTCTGTCGGTTTAATTGTTTTTCCATAAATATCACACAGTCCCCGGACTAAAATTTCCAAATTCAGGGGTAATCCACCCTGTGATGTGAAATGAGGTTGTTCAAATGTAATATCATCTCCCAGGCTGTGAATAAGCATGGATGGATAATTCAGATCTGTACGATAGATGCATCCGTTACTAAAACCCTGGGAAAGGCTATCGCCAATGACAATCAATCGATGTTTTGCTTTATTTCGAAACAATGGAGTTGGTAGCTATCTCTTGGTTTATGAATGATTTATTACTACTCATAGGAAAATATATATGAATAACTGAAACAATGTGTAAAACGTAAAAACTTATAAGAAAAGTTCAATAAAATTATTATTGATCAGGCTATTTTTGTAGTAAAGAAACTGTCTAACCGATTTAAATGGGCAACCTACCTGCGGTTGATGAATAAAAAATTATTTAACCGATACAAATACGTTGAAATTCGAGTACTCAGAAACTAATCCTTGACGATTGCCCTATTTTCTTTTTTCCGAAGATACTTTTTAAAAAAAGATACAACCTTTCTCTTATATTTTGTGGGAGCTACAGAAAAACCCCCAACATGTTTTGCTCCATTGATTATCCAAAGATAGGTGTTGGGATATTTTTTTATCTTATTATATAGACGACGGCTGTTATTAACCGGGACTTTTTTGTCAGCCGTACCGGCTATTAATAACATTGGACGAGGTTTCCAGCTATTGAGCGTTTTATCAGGATCTACTTTGGATGGATTGAGGCCGTTGAACACTTTTAATTCCCAGAGTATTTCCGGTGTAAATGGGAAATTAGGCAAATTCGTCCATTCAGACATATGTAACTTTAAATATTGTTTTAAATTGGCGAATGGACTGTCGGCTACGATGGCGGATATAAGCGTATCCCTTCCTGTTGCCATTATAGCCGTTGAGGCTCCCATGGAATAACCGATGATCCCGATGCGTTTATAGTTTATCGATCGTGCATAGTCAACGGCACCTAACAGATCTCTTACTTCATATTCACCCACAGACACAATTTTGCCGGGTGATTCACCTTCCGCCCTGAAATCGAACATTATGACAGTTATTCCTGCTTTGTGCAGAGCTTTGGCAAGCGGCAATGCTGCTTTTATATCTGATCGATTGTCACGATAACCATGTGCTTCAATAACAAGCTCATGGTTATTTGAATCAGATGGAATTACCCAGCCTTTAATATTCAAATGGTCTATCCGGGAATCAAAATGAATAGTATGATAAGTCATATTATATGAAGCCGGAGTCTTGGATATCGGTTTCCTTTTGGGATGGGTGAGGTTCCAGCCGACATAATATGAGATACCCATGGTACCTGTTACCAGGAGAATGATAAGAATACTGAGTATTATTAAGGATATTTTTAGTTTTTTACTACGCAAATCAAGTAAGAGAGATTTTTTTAGATAATGGTCGAAACTTTTAATTACGATTAAAAATTAGAAAAATCAAAATTATATGGAAATTTTACCTATATCGAATAATTCATAAGCTTGTTTTACTATTTATAAACTTCAATTATACTATCTTTGGTAGTAAATTATATTACTTTAAAACCTGTTGACCGGCTAATTTATAATGTTATGAACGACGATCAGAAACCAACCAATCGATTGGAGCAATTCAGGAAAAATCGTTCTGAAATGAACGAAAAGATCTTTGCCCTTAATCATTTGGGTGTTAAACGTTTTTTTAACCTTGATACTAATACGTACAGGGACGGTGCTCTGTCGTCAAACGTTAAGGAATTGTTGGGTTTGGTAGCTTCCACAGTTTTACGATGTAATGATTGCATTGATTACCATCTCGAACAATGTGCCAAAACCGGATATACAAAAGACGAAATCGTTGATGCTTTGAATGTGGCATTAATTGTAGGAGGTAGTATAGTTATCCCACATTTTCGCCATGCTGTTCAAACATTAGAGATTTTAGAGAATGAAGGTACTTTAACTCATCCGAATGATTAACCCTGCAATTTATTAATGTAAATGACCAAGATTAAAGTAAATTCCTCATCCTGTAACCGGGTGTTCCGTTATTTAGTTGCCTTATCCATAGTATTGGTGACAATTTGTTTAAATGTTGATAAGTCACTTGCACAGAAATCAGTGGTGGATTTATCCAGCAGTGATTCTGTCAAAGCAGGAATTGTCCCACTGTTGGGATACACTTCGGATCTCGGTTTGGTGTTTGGAGGAATGGTGAGTCGCACGGATATGCGTGGTAATGTTCAGCCGTATCGATCACATTTGCAAACGATGTTGATCGGATCAACTAAAGGACACATCGAGTTTCGCGTTAAGTACGATCAGACCAATACATTTGGAACGAATATTCGGAGCTCTATAAGTCCATATCTTGAGCGTATTTACGATGCTAATTATTTCGGCATAGGTAACAATACCCCTTTTTCATCTACCAAATGGAAGAATAATTACTATCAGATTCAGACAGTTTCATTTGGTTTTGATTACAAAGGAAGGAAACCGCTTTATGAAGTAAAAGGAAGTTCGAGAAGGTTGGACCTTTTATTTCTTGGAGGCGCAGGTTATGAGATACCTTACCCTGGAAATGGACCCAAGAAGTTTAAAATTTCTGAGCCGACAGGCTATAAGGGTGGATGGGTTAACTATATTGGTACGGGTGTTCAATGGGAAAACAGAAATAATGAGTTTATACCGACACATGGCAATAAGGGTTCTCTGACATTTAAATATGCTCCGGGCTTTTTACTTAGTGATTATAACATCGCCTGGTATAAAGCCTCATTTACACAATATTTCAAATTTCATTTGATACGGGATGTTGTAGTGGCTCAGAGAGCCATGTGGAACCAGGTCTTTGGAAATGCCCCGTTCTGGAGAATGGCACATCTTGGTGATGATCAAACGATGCGGGGTTACCCATACTACCGCTTTCTCGGTAAAGCCAGCCTGATTTATAATCTCGAATTGCGAACATGGTTATTCTCCATTCCAAGCCTGAAAATACGCATAGGTGGCCAATTATTTATGGATTCGGGGAAAATATTTAATAACAAGGAAAACTATCACGATTTCTTCGGTAACTTTAAAGAAACGTTTGGATTGGGTGGTGCGATGTCCGTATTCGATAAGGATTTTTTTGTGAGAGGAGATCTGGGCTTTTCACAAAATATGGCTCGTATTTATGCCGGTATAGGTTATGCATTTTAGAATAATCAGGATTTCGCAATACAATAAGAAAAATGGTTTTTAAGAATAAGAATACCCTCATTACACAAGAGAAAAAGGATTGTAAGGAATTAGTTAAAGATCTTGAAGAGAGAGGCTCAGAAATTCTTCAATGTCCTCTTGAGAAATATATCCCACTAAGTAATTCCGATATCCGGGATACCCTGGAAAAGATTGAACATTTCGACAATATCATTTATGGTAATCTCAAAAATGCGACTTTCTTTTTTGAGCATATTTATGACGAACAAATTCTTGAAAAAGTTCTGAATCGAATTAACTTTGCCCTGGACCAGCCTACCGCTGATTTTCTGGAAGACCGTGGGATTCCGGCCATAACATCGGCACCCCATACGAAGCCGATTGAACTGATAGAATTGATGCTTCGTTTGGGTCAAACGGGTACATGTTTATATCCTTGCGGACGACATTTTAAAGAAGAGTTACCCGGATTGTTATTCGAACTTGGTATCGAATTTAAAGAACTGGAAATGTACGATCGTGTGGGTCCGTCTGAGCAGGAATTAGAACAATATCGTGCTATGCTGCAAAATGAGCAACCGGATCTCGTTGTGTTTCATAATATAGATTCGGTTCGAAGGATAAAGATAGCTTTTCCGGATCTTAATTGGAAAAACATAGAAACAGTGGCTTTAAGTGCAGCAATAGCGGATAAATTGCAGGAAAACGATTTAAATGTGGATCGTATTTTAACATAGGATGATGCTCAAAAAATAAACCGGCACAAGTCAACCTGAATTTAATTCAGGATCTCACCTGATAGTCTAAAAATTTACAACCGAATAATTAGGTAAATAAACGTTACTAAAGGCGCCATGTAATAAAACGTTTCCAGCCTCTATATGGAAATCCCGGTTCCAGGACTGAAATGACTTATTTATTATAATTCTTGTTATGATCCAATTCAGGATGAGAAGCAAATAATTGAGAAACGGTATATAGTGAATCCACTAATATCCGCGATAATCGGTGGATCTAAAAAACTATAACTCTACAATCGTACAACCGGGACCGCCCTGATCCCATGGCGCCAGCTCGAAGTGTTTTACTTCCGGCCTCTTACTTAAATAATCATGGATTAAATTTTTAAGGATTCCCTCTCCTTTACCATGAATGATCTCCAGTTTCGACAGATTTGACATGATAGCCTTATCAATAAATTGAGTTACCTCTTTTACAGCCGCCTCCCCACGATATCCGCGAAGATCCAGTGTCATGGATGTAGGCCTAATCGTCGATCCGCTATCGTAGGTGGATACTTTTACTTTTGGCTCTTTATTTTTCTTTTTGGGTTGCTTTACCTTGACAAGGTTTTTGTATTTAGTTTTTATTCGCATACCATTGACGAGGACGACGGCATTATTGCCCTTTACCTCCAGTAATTCACCTGTACTCTTGCCATCTTTTAATCGAATGACATCACCTTCCTGTGGTGGTTCTTTGGCATTTTTCGGTTCTCTCTTTTTTTCCAGAACCTCCAATTCTTCATCAATTGAACCCCTATAATCTTTGACTTTCTGCCGGGCTTCTTTGATGGTGCCTTTTTCAGCTTGCTGTGTTTTTATCTGATGTACAGCTTCCTCAATCTGCCGGTTAGCATTGAGGATAATATCACGAGCTTCATTCAGGGCTTTCTCGCGTATCTTATTTTGTTCTTTGATGATCTTTTGGCGCTTTTCTTCAAACTGATGGCGTTTTGTTTCCGCTTCCTTTTTTAGAGCTAATGATTCACGGCGCAGCGACTCTGCTTCCTGCATTTTCTGTTCCATCTCAAGGATAAGCGCTTCTAATGTATTCTTTGATTCTCCCAAATGTTGCCTGGCTTTATTGAGCAGATCAGTATCAAGACCAAGACGTGCGGCTATCTCGAAAGCGTAGCTGCTGCCCGGCAACCCCTTCTTAAAACGGTAAGTTGGTGAAAGATGTTGCTGATCAAATTCCATAGAACCATTTATAACAGACGGATGATTGTGCGCAAAAACTTTGAGACTGCCATGGTGGGTGGTTACGATAATACGCGCTTTTTTCTCAATTAGTTCTTCTATGAACGATTCGTAAAGAGCCGATCCTTCTTCCGGATCTGTTCCACTGGCTGCTTCATCGATCAGGACCAGGCTGTCAGGTTCCAGTTTGGAATGTGTGTCCCTCATCCAGGTGAGACGTGATGAAAAAGTACTCAAATCGTTTTCAATGGATTGATCATCACCGAGGTCTACATAGAGTCCCCTGAAGACAGGCAGTTCACTATCCGGTTCAGCCGGTATGGCATAACCCGATTGAAGCATTAATACACACAATCCTAATGTTTTCATGGCAACGGATTTCCCCCCGGCATTAGGACCTGTTATAATCAGGCAACGTTCCTCAGAGTTGAGTTCAAGCGTCAGTGGCACCACATCTTGACGTGACAGATTTTCATCATGTTTCGCTTTGAGGAGTAAAATTGGGTTCAGAGCATCATGAAGGACAATATCTCCATTTTCAGAAAGGGCCGGGATATCACCATTGAGAAAATTGGAGAGTTCCGCTTTAGCATGCAGAGCGTCAATATCACCCAGATACTCAAAATTCTGTTGTAATTCAGCGGATTCCAATCCGATTTGTGCCGTTAGATATCGTAAGATACGTTCAATTTCACGATTCTCTTCGATCTCAAGTTGCCGGATATCATTATTAAGATTGAGGGCTTCGGATGGTTCAATATAAACGGTTTGTCCGGTCGCGGAAACATCATGTACAAAACCGGATAAATGTCTTTTATGTTCTGCTTTTATAGGGATAACCATTCTGCCATTACGGATTGTCAGGCCTTCTTCTGTTGTCATTTTATCTTTAGCAGCCTGCCGTGCTATCCTGTTTAATACTCCCCGTACATCGCTCTTTCTCTGGATGAGCTGTCGCCTTATTGTTCTGAGTTCATTGCTTGCAGAATCTTTTATCTCCCCCTGATCGGTTAATGTCTTATCGATCAGCTCCTCCAGCTTTTTATGTGTTGCCAGGTTCCGGGCTATGCTGTTAATATTAGGGTACTGTTCCGCTCTGCTTTTGAAATAAGAATAGGTAAGCCTGCTGTCCTTACATAGTTTACCAATATTCAGAATAGAATCGTTATCAATGATGTTACGTTCAATCCTTGATTTTTTTAAAGCTTTTCGGATATCAGGTATAACCGATAACGGCAGGGGATCGTCAACATTGATAAGTACCATCATCTCACTTATCAATTCGAGGTCTAAATGAACACGAATCATATCGTGAGAAGGTTCCATGTTTCGGATGCGTTCTCCACCACTGGCCGTTTTAATGTATTTCAGTGTTTCAAAACGGATGGATTCAAATCCAATTTTTTCAAATAATGTTTTCGGATAAAGGAACATTTACTATGAGACAGTAATATTTTTTTATATAATTATCTGTTTAGGGTCTAAGTGTTTTAAAAAATGGCTATTACCCAAGTTATGGAAAGTTATATCCAGTTTCATATTTATAAATCAGGGAGAATAGCGGTAAGAATTGGGTAAGGGCCTGATAGCAATGCCAGTTTGTAAAAAAATTAATAAAATAATATGAGATTGGATCCATATTTTAGTAATTAGGTTGATGTTTATTTTATACACAGTCATAGGTATTATATCCGGTTTTTTAGCCGGGCTTTTAGGAATAGGTGGAGGCCTGCTTTTTTCAGCAGTATTATTCTATATATTTTCAAATTCAGGGTTGGCTGATCCGGTAAAATGGACCGTTGGGACGTCTCTATTCTGTGTTTTTACCACTTCCCTGAGTAGTATTTACAGGCATTATAAACATGAAAATGTGTTTATCAGAGAAAGCTTGAAGATTGGCTTTGCCGGAGTAATGGGAACAGTCATCGGTACGTTGATTAATAGGTCCGGTTATTATAATAAAGAAGAATTCGTCATTTTCTTTTGTATCGTGTTGGCTTACTCCGCGTATTCCTTTATTAAAAGTAACCGTATAGCGCAAATTAACAATGAAGGAACAGAGAAGGAGATACATTTAAAGGACGCCTTACTGATTGGCGGTATTGGAGGAAGTGTCGCTACCCTTGCCGGTGTAGGCGGTGGAGTTGTGATTGTACCTTTTCTGACACTGGTTTATCATAAGTCCATATATAAAACCGTCAGTATCTCCGCTTTTTCGATTATGTGGATATCGATGTTCGGCTGGTTACAGTTTGCCTTGTTATACCATCCGGTACAATCATTGACATCCCATTCTGTCGGATATCTTGATTTTGGTACAGCATTGCCGCTAATCGTAGGTGGGTTTATCGGTGCACGTCTCGGCGTCTGGGCTAATCAGAAAATAAAACCCAGGGTTTTACACTGGATATTTGCATCATTTGCTCTTTTAATTGCCGTTCGTTTGATAATTGAGACGTACCTCTGAAATGTATATCAAATAAGACATTATCGAAAGTTCGCAGACGGCAAATAGCGGGGGGCAGTAGGTGAGAATGCAGAATGTAGAACTTAGAAATGTGTTCCGTCGTCAAATTACTATTCAAAACGACTGTTTCAGCACTTCCATTTGCTATACACGGTATCAGTGATTCTTTATTCTTTACCCAAAATAAGGAAAAGGAGCCCCGAT
>DATFMH010000108.1:0-5017 GCA_035267045.1 Balneolales bacterium | reverse complement strand
CATACACAGAACGTCTTATCTCTGGGGGGCTACACTGATCAAACAAATCTTGCCGAATTATCCGAAGAAAGCCTGAACCGGTTCCGGATTGAAATACCGACAACAAATGCCAAACAGACACAACGCATACGTGATGTCCTGGCCACATGGGAAACACGACATCCCAAGTGGACCATCCTGCCACTGCAAACCAATTCACCGTTTCGCACACTGCTCAATTTTGATACGACACCGCTTAAAATCGAATTTGTCGGCAACAACCGGAATCACAGTGTGAATCTCTCTCAAAAATTTGACCGGCAAATACAAAAACAGTATCCGGACTGGAAGATGAAAGTCGTCCACGGCAGAAAACAGCAGATTTGGTCGATCACTTTCAATAACGGTGCGCTTCTCGACCTGGGAATCACCGAAAACCAGGTAATCAACTATTTGCAAAGTCTGTCGGCTGGAAATGAAGTTACCGAATGGGATCACGACCAGGATGAGATTCAGGTCCGTTTGTTCTCCAAACACGGACATTACACGCAACTGGCTAACCTGGCCATCCCCTCCAACGGCAGGATGATCCCATTGCAAGACGTTGCCAAAGTCCAAAAAATCGATCAACCGGAACAGCTCTCCAGGATCAATCAGACACCCGTGCTGACATATGCCACCAATGTGAGTCTGATAGATTGGTGGCTACACCGGAAAGAATACCGGTCTTTCATCCAGCAATTTATTCATAACAACGGTATCCGCATCATCCCCTCTGGCCTGGCCCTGCAGCTGCAACAACTCTTTCTGCATCTTGGCTGGCTTTTGTTACTCAGCGTCGTCATCATCTTCATCATCCTGGCCTCCCAGTTCGAAAGCCTGCTCTACCCGTTCATTATCCTTTTTTCCATCCCGTTTGCCTGGATCGGCTCTATCCTGCTGTTGTGGACGTTTGGTTTGGGCCTGAATATATTCTCCTTCTTAGGATTACTTGTCCTGACCGGCATAGCCGTCAATGACGCGATCCTCAAAGTCGATTTCATGAAACGATATTATGAACGATTCGGCAACCTATGGGAAGCCATCACCAAAGCAGGCGAGCATCGGTTCCGGTCGGTCGTCATGACCACCTTAACCACCGTCCTCGGTTTACTCCCCATGACCATCCCCTGGGGCGAAGGGTATGCTTACCGTCAGTCACTCGGCGTCTCATTGATGGGAGGCATGATCTCCTCCACTCTGTTAACATTGTTTTTGATCCCGTTGATATTTTTATGGGTGCAGCGATTTAGAGAACGGTTGTTGGGAAAGCCGGAGATGGTTGATGGTGAATGAATGATAAGATCTTTGAAATAGAGAAGACCTGTCAGGTTTTGGAAACCTGACAGGTCTGGGGGGAATCGTTTATGGGCTTAAATAACGTTTTCTTACCCACTCCAGCTCTCCCTATCATAGGGAGAGTGTCTTTTGCATGTTGGAAATAGGAATTAACGTCGATTTATTTAAAAATGTTCTGGAAGTTGTCCTCCCTAATGTTAGGGAGGATCAAGGTGGGTAAGAACGAGCCCATGAGTTTATTTATAATATTAGTTTCTCAACATTTTTTGAAATGATCAGCATCCATAAATGAAGTGAAATTAAAATAAATGAATAATCCCAATTCAAAATGATTAAACAGGAACATCATGAAAAATCTGGAATCCATAAGAAATCTGGCACGGGATTTACGCAAAAATCCAACACTTGAGGAAATCGTGATTTGGGATCTACTTCGCAAACGAAGAATGAATGGATATAAATTTTTACGTCAATATCCTATAGTCTATAAACAAGAACAGACTAAATACGTCTTCTTTATTGCGGATTTTTATGGTGCACAAAAAAAACTAGTAATCGAATTAGATGGTGGGTATCACAGAAAACAGGAATATTATGATAATCAAAGGGATCTTGTCCTGGAAAAAATGGAAATAAATACCATACGAATTAAAAATGAGGAGTTAGATGATTTGGAATTTGTTAAACGATATATAATTAATGCCTTGGAGAGAGTATGAGAGTTATTTTTGAGTTTTTTTTAGTGAATGAATTCACTCATGAGTTTAATCAACGTTTATCACACCCACTCCAGCTCTCCCTATCTTAGGGAGAGTGTTTGCTAAGAATCACGATAACGATATTTGCTTGTTTTACTTAACGAGTTCTAAAAATGTATCAATTTTTAAAAGTAGTAGAGTTAAACAATATGGTTACGTTATAAAGTCCCTAAACGATTGTCCTCCCTAAGTTAGGGAGGATTAAGGTGGGTAAGCCATTTGCAAAAAAACGTCAAAACCCAAGATTTCCTCGAAACTTATTATTATATATCAACTAACCAATTATTATAAAGAGCTTTACGATGAACGATAATATCACAAAAACACCACCTTCAGGTTATCATCTACCGTTATTTCTATACCTGGTAATCTGTGGAGTAACTATGGCGATACTACTCAATTCATGCAGTGGCCAGACTCAGAGTAAGGATAAGTCTTCAAATACTGCAGATTCTTCTGTAGTCATTCGGCCTGTTGTTATTTTTGAAAAGACGGATAACGCACCTATCCATAAGTTTATTGAAGCACAGGGCATCGTTCATCCTCTTGAAAGGATTACCATACAAACGAAAATAAGCGGGTATATACGGCATGATTATCTGAATGATGGCGAATTTGTTAAAAAAGGTGATACGCTTTTAACACTGAATGATCATGAGTGGAAACTAGCTGTTACACAGGCTGAAAATGAGGTTCAAAAGAAGAAGGCTGATTATATCATCCGGAAACATTCCAGGATGGGGACGAAATATGATGACAGCATGCTGCAAAATGAAACGGGATTGAGTCAGGCAAAGCTCGATCTGCAAAAAGCGGAGTTGAATCTTAGTTATACGAACGTGAATGCTCCTTTTTCGGGTTACCTGTATGTTCCGAAAGATTACAGCCCGGGTCAATTCATCTCTGCAGGGACAACCCTTGGAGACCTGGTGAATATATCGAGTGTTAAAGTTCGTTTTGAAGTCCTGGAAAATAATTTCAACTCCATTAAAGTCGGACAAAAGGTAACATTGACGGATCCGGGTGACAGCGGCATGGTCGGAACGATCATCAACCTGTCCCCGACCATCAACCAGCAGACCAAAACCGGCCAGGTTATCGCACGTTTTAACAACCCTGATCGAAAACTGTTGAATGGTATGACCGTCTCCGGTCGCATTACCATTGCCACTTACCACGGAAAAGTGCGAGTCCCCCATGCCGCCCTTTTACGACGCGAAAACCGTTACCTCGTATTCAAGCTGGATGGTGACGAAGTAGACTGGGTATTTGTCAAACCCATAGCCATGAACAACCAATGGGCCATCATAAACAATCCCCAGCTAAAACCCGGCGATACGGTGGCTGTTGACCGGCATTTTACACTAAGTCATAAACAGAAAGTGAAGGTGGAGATGGAAGATTAGTGATTTGAAATGAAGGGTTTTATAAGCTTAATCTACGTTTTCTTACCCTCTCCAACTCCCGAAAGTGTTCGGGACAAGTTATCCCTATCCTAGGGAGAGAGCTTACTAAGAATCGTCAAAACGCAAATGCTTGTTTTGCTTTGTGGAATACATTAACAATACGTTTCAAATTTTTATAATGGAAGAGCAAAACAAAATGGTAACGGTAAAAAACCATAAGTGATTGTCCTCCATAACTTAGTGAGGATAAAGGTGGGTGTGCTCGTGCCAACGGAAGGCATTTTATTAGCACAATAAAAACTGGAATTGAAATGACATTACATACCTATGAATAAACTCATGTACTTAATTCACGCTTATCACACCCACTCCATCTCTCCCTATCTTAGGGAGAGCGTCTTAATGAACGGAATAATATGAATTAACATATAACAATTTCAAAACGCACAAACAGATGTCCTCCCTATTGTTAGGGAGGATTAAGGTGGGTGAGATCGATGATAGTGCACCTTTATTACTAATTGTTTCTAAATAAGAATTTAAATACCAAACCACTAATCCAATTACATCTTAAATCCGCTTCCATCCGCGAAAATCCGTGGCTCAAACATAAATCAATTGCCAAAAAAAAACTCACATACCATCATGTCTTCCCTGCTGCGCAGGCGGTATTTTATGGCTTTGTGCTATACGTTGGTATGTGTTCTTGGTTGGCTTTTCTGGGTTCGCATCCCGGTTGAATTGACGCCGAATACGGAACTGCCCTCCATCACGGTGAATTATTTTTGGGGAAGTACATCACCTGAAGTGGTTGAGCAGAATATAACACGGAAGGTCGAGGATATTGCTCACCGGTTGAAGGGCGTGAAGAAGATACAATCGATCACGAACCAGGGAAATTGCAGTATTACGATTGATTTTGAGAAACAGACGCCGGTCGATTATCGGATTATTGAGCTCCGTGAACAACTCAACCAGTTGCAGACGGCCCTTCCTCCTACGGTACTACCGCCTACTATCACGAAGCAGGTCCCGCAACAGCTATCCAATAACCGGACATTCATGGCCTATTCGCTCAGCGGAAAAATGAACCGGTACGATCTGCTGGATTGGGCTAAACGGCATATCAAACTGCCGTTATCCGGACTTCCGGGAATCGCTGCTATTCGATTGAACGGGGTTCAGAACCCGGCGCTGACGGTTACGTTTAATCCCGACTTTGTCCGCCAATATAAACTGTCAGTTTACCGGATCATGAACCAAATCCGAACTGGAATGAGCTGGCAAACGGCGGGATGGCTACAGAATAATCAGAACCAGGTCAGTATTGTCCGTGCTCCTGTTTATACGAATTTAGACCGGATCCGATCGCTGCCGATACAGTTACCCGATTCATCCGGACGCATTCGCCTGGGACAAATTGCCAATATCGCCATCAAAGATTACCCGGCAACATCCCACACGCGTATTAACGGTCAGCCGGCACTAACCGTCACATTCCTGAAAACACCGGGTGCCGATGCCATCTCCCTGGCT
>DATFMH010000107.1:0-5549 GCA_035267045.1 Balneolales bacterium | reverse complement strand
CAAAGATATTGACAGGATAACAATCCCGGATGTATATGATAAACTCCATTATGTGATGGAGGCTATTGCATTGACCCGTAAAGAGTTGAACGGTCATGTTCCGCTTATAGGTTTTGTCGGTGCACCCTGGACGATCTTCTGTTATCTGGTTGAAGGTCATGGTTCCAAGACCTTTTCCGGTGCCAAGAAATTTTGCTTTACGCAGCCTGAAGCGGCTAAAAAATTACTAAACATTATCGCAGAGACAACAATAGCCTATCTCAACGCACAGGTTGAAGCGGGAGCACAGGCTCTGCAGGTGTTCGATTCATGGTCGGGATTACTGGCACCGGAAGATTTTAACGAATTTTCGTTTCCTTATCTGAAAAGAATCGTCAAGGAGGTAATGGGAGTGCCTGTGATCTTATTTCCTAAAAGCAGCTGGTATGCTTTTGAAGAACTGGGTAAAAGTGGTGCCGAGGGTTTGAGTATCGACTGGACTGTGACTCCTGAATTTGCACGAAAAGCATGTGGTAATGAAATAACATTGCAAGGCAATTATGATCCGAGTCATTTATTATCACCTGTTACCACCATTAAAATGGAAGTACATGAAATGATAAGGCGGTTTGGCGTACAACGGTATATCGTGAACCTGGGACACGGAATTTTGCCTGATATTCCCGTTGATCATGCCCGGGCTTTTGTGGACGCGGTTAAAAGCTATGAAGAAGTAAAGACGGTTTAAGATGGAAAAACCAACGCTAAAAGACGAATTTGTTACCTTTGTTTATGATTTACAGGATAAAATCTGTGAGGGCCTGGAGTGGTATGAGCCGGAAATACGTTTCCATGAAGATAACTGGGAACGAAAAGGCGGTGGCGGCGGAAGAACACGAGTTATTGAGAAAGGGGATGTCTTCGAAAAAGGAGGTGTCAACTGTTCAACCGTTGATGGTGAGCTGCCCGATCCGATCAAACAACGATTTGGTGTTGATTATGGCTGGTTCTTTGCCACTGGTGTCTCCCTGGTGATTCACCCGGTTAATCCGATGGTTCCGACCGTACATGCCAACTACCGGTATTTTGAGCTTTATGATGACGAGGCCGGTGAAAATATCCGGGATGCCTGGTTTGGCGGCGGAGCGGATCTGACACCCTATTATTTATGGGATGAAGATGCCGTACATTTTCACAATACACTGAAAGAAGCCTGTGATCGACATGATCCATCTTTTTATCCGCGGTTTAAAAAAGATTGTGACGAATATTTCTATAATTCACACCGGGATGAAGCCCGTGGTATCGGCGGACTCTTTTTCGATTATTTGCGCGATACCGATGATCATTCGATTTATGATTGGCATAAATTTGTTACCAATGTCGGTACTGTATTTCTTGACAGTTATCTCCCCATATTGGAAAAACGAAAAGATTTACCTTATACGGACGAACAACGTTATTTCCAGGAAATCAGGCGAGGCCGTTATGTTGAATTTAATTTGATTCACGATCGAGGGACATTATTTGGTTTAAAAACGGGCGGACGTATCGATTCGATATTGATGAGCCTACCGCCCCGTGTTCGCTGGGATTATCACTTTGATATAGAAGATGGATCCCGGGAAGAACAATTGATGAAAGTATTAAAAAACCCTAAAGATTGGGTTGACTAGTTTGGAATTTTAAAAGCGAGAATATTATGAATGAGAATCAGCTTGGTAATTATCCATATGTAAGAGGACGACGGTTACGTGCCTCGGCAGCTGTCAGGGAAATGGTGGCTGAGAATAGACTTCATACCGATGACCTTATCGCACCGGTGTTTGTCATGGATGGTGATAATCAGAAACAGGAAATTGCATCCATGCCGGGTTATTACCGGTTCACCATCGATTTGTTAAAGAAAGAAGCCAGGGAATTATACGATCTGGGTGTCAAAAGTATCTTATTATTTGCCAAAGTGCCGGATGCCTTGAAAGATAATGAAGGTACAGAAGCGTTAAATAAGGACGGATTGATGCAGCGGGCGATAAGGGAATTGAAAGAAGCTGTTCCTGAGCTTCTATTGATGACAGATGTAGCACTTGATCCGTATTCCAGCTATGGTCATGATGGTGTAGTGATCAATGGAAAAATTATTAATGACCAGACCGTTGAGATATTATCGCGTATGTCGCTGAGTCATGCGAAAGCAGGGGCCGATTTTGTAGCTCCGTCTGATATGATGGACGGACGTATTGGGGCTATTCGTGATATCCTTGAAGATGCCGGAATGCATAATACCGGGATAATGGCATATAGTGCCAAATACGCGTCCTGTTTTTACGGACCATTTCGTGATGCGTTGGATTCCGCACCCGGTTTTGGAGACAAGAAAACCTACCAGATGAATCCTCCCAATATCAGGGAAGCGGTGAAAGAAGCGCAATTGGATATCAATGAAGGTGCGGATATCGTCATGGTTAAACCGGGAATGCCGTACCTGGATGTTTTAAAAGCGGTGAAAGATGAAGTCAATGTTCCGGTTTCGGTTTACCAGGTATCCGGTGAATATTCCATGATAAAAGCAGCGGCCATGAACGGGTGGATTGACGGTGACGAGGCCATGATGGAGTCACTTATCGGATTCAAAAGAGCCGGAGCCGATCTAATCGCCACCTATTTCGCTAAGGAAGTGGCAAAGAAAATTAATGGATAATAAATCAGGATCAGATTGGTTTTGTTTGATATATAAGTGAGCCTGACAACCGGTTGTCGAAAAAATGTTGAGGATCAATTAATAAGTCGTACAGTCAGAAAATATGTTAGAAAAGAGTCAGAAATTATTTGAACGTGCACAAAAGGTAATACCCGGCGGAGTTAATTCTCCTGCAAGGGCTTATAAGTCAGTTGGTGGTACCCCACCGTTTATTGAACGTGCGGAAGGTGCTAAACTTTACGATGCGGATGGTAACGAGTACATCGACTATGTCGGTTCATGGGGACCCATGATCCTGGGTCATACGCAGGAAGATGTGTTGAAAGCCGTTAAAAGTGCCGCGGATAAGTCAACCTCTTTTGGGGCACCCACAGAAGTGGAAATAGAACTGGCCGAGCTGATCACACAAATGGTTCCGGGAATCGATAAAATCCGGATGGTCAATTCCGGAACGGAAGCCACGATGAGTGCTGTTCGGCTGGCCCGTGGATATACCGGACGGGATAAATTCATAAAATTCGAAGGCTGTTATCACGGCCACGGTGATTCTTTTCTGATAAAAGCGGGTAGCGGAGCCTTGACACTTGGCACACCAAACAGTCCCGGTGTAACTAAAGGTACGGCACAGGATACACTTTTAGCCCGTTACAATGATTTGGGCAGTGTTCAGCAGTTGCTCGAAGAAAACAAAGGGGAAGTAGCCGCTGTGATCGTAGAACCGGTGGCCGGTAATATGGGCTGTATACCACCCGAATCAAACTTTCTGAAAGGATTACGCCAGCTTTGCGATGATTATGATACGGTTCTCATATTCGATGAAGTCATGACCGGTTTTCGAATTTCGCCGGGCGGAGCACAAGAGATATACGGCGTCCAGGCGGATCTCGTTACCTTTGGCAAGATCATCGGAGCCGGTTTACCGGTTGGAGCTTATGGTGGTAAAGCTGAAATTATGGATATGGTCGCTCCGGTCGGACCGGTTTACCAGGCCGGTACATTATCCGGAAATCCGCTGGCCATGAGTGCGGGATTAGCTCTCCTTAAAGAATTGAAAGAGAATAAGAAACATTATTTTGAGCTGGAACAGAAATCGTACCATATGGAAGATGGATTACGAAAAGCATTTGATGCCTATAACATTGACTATCGTATTAACAGGGTGGGATCGATGCTCAGTGTGTTTTTTACCAATCAGGATGTTACGGATTATGAATCGGCACAGACGGCTGATACCGAATCATTTAAAATATTTTTCCATGAAATGTTAAAGGAAGGTATCTATCTTCCCCCATCAACATTTGAGTCATGGTTCGTTTCGGATGCGCACAGCTATGAAATGCTGGATACAACCATAGCTGCAGCTCATAAAATAGCCAACAGGTATTTAAGAAAGGAAAAGAAAGCACAATCATGAAGAAATCGGCATTGACCACTGTCTTTTTAGTGGTATTGATAGATTTACTGGGATTTGGTATCGTCCTGCCATTATTACCTTTTTATGCGAAACAATTTAGTGCCGGGGCCATCGCCATCGGTTTGTTATACAGTATTTACTCTTTTGCCCAACTCATTTTCTCTCCAATCTGGGGTGGCTTATCGGATAAAATCGGACGAAGGCCTATTATGTTGCTTTCGACATTCGGTAACGTAGTGGCTTATATCATGTTCGGCTTGGCCGGTTCTCTGACCGTTCTGTTTTTATCACGACTTGTAGCCGGAATCATGGGTGGTAATATTTCAACGGCACAGGCATATGTAGCGGATGTGACGACACCGGAAGAACGGTCAAAAGGAATGGGTATGATCGGTGCCGCTTTCGGCATCGGTTTTGTTATTGGACCTGCCATAGCTACCGGACTCATTCATCCCGAGTTTTCTCATCTGGTTGAACTGGCCGGATTTGGCCATCTGGCACATCTGATTGCCGCTAATAAATACGAGTTTCCGGGATTCTTTGCCGCGTTGATGTCATTTTGCAGTTTCTTACTGGTTATATTCAAACTGCCGGAGACGGTGGATACCAAAAAGGCGAAACCGGTGGAAAAAGATGCCAGGCGGATTCAACGGAACAGCATCTTTACAAAGAAATTCTGGAGGACTATTACCGAAGAAAGTCAATTTGGGAAAAAAAGCATTTTTGTCTGGCTGCTGCTTTCTGTATTCATGCTGTCATTCGGGCAGTCGAGTATTTACAGTGCTTTTCCACTTTTTGCCAACAAAGTATTACATATGTCAGCAGAACAGGTGGGGATACAATTCTTTTACATCGGCTTGATTGCCGTATTCATTCAAGGCGGCTTGATACGGCACCTGGCTAAAAAATATGATGAGGAGAAAATATTTTTGACCGGTAATATATTGATGGTCATTGGTCTCGGCTTATTGAGTATTGCCGTGACCAAAACATTGTTAATGGTATTTCTCGGACTGATGGCTGTCGGCGTAAGTTTAAACGTTCCGGTTATGAACAGCCTCATTTCCCAACGGGCCGATCCGGATCAGGTCGGTAAAATTATGGGTACTTCACAAAGTATTTCAGGATTCGGGCGCGTCGTTGGCCCGGCCTGGGGCGGTGCTTTATTTGCCCTGGCTCATTATTTACCATTTGTAGGAACGGCGCTCATTATAGCCATAACCATCATAGCCGGTATCAAACTGGTTAAGGATAAAAACGAGATGAAAACGAAAGAAACCGCCGAAGCAACAGCATGACAGTGATCAGGGATCAGTAGGGACATGTCATGGCATATCCCTACTGTTTTGTAGCCTCAAACTGCATGTAAACACCATTGGTCCAGCCAAAACCGTCCTGCAGGGCGTACTCGCCACCACCGGCTTTGACGTGGGGATCAACAACGTTGTATTTCTC
>DATFMH010000106.1:0-9166 GCA_035267045.1 Balneolales bacterium | reverse complement strand
ATGATAGGTCGATGGTTTCGACATATTTGTTAAACATGTCGATAAATATTGATATTATCGACATGATATGACATTGGTTTATCGGCCCCGTTTGCCTGCATTCCGAACCCCATAAACCATTTAATGTTTATCTCGTTATGTCCCTCCGGGTCGTAATGTACCCCGCGTCAAATTTCTTATAAATTGAATTACGGTTTTAAAACCAAATATCCTTTGAGTGGACACAGAGTGTCCAACGGTTCGTTACGAGATAACTACTTAACAACTTTAGTATCTCGTTATGTCCCTCCGGGAGCGTAAAGTTCCCTGATACATTGCGTTCCGTCATATTTTTTAATTGAAGATTTGATGAGTGAACAGAGTGTCCACTTGTTCGTGACGAGACAGAGTCTCGTCACGAGTTAATATCACTCCGGGTATTTTTAGCTTAGAGGGGTATAGACATAAAAAAATCCCCGTTTATAGCTATTAAACGGGGATTTAAAAGGACAAAACCGATTTGGATTGTAAGTGGGCCTGGAGGGATTTGAACCCCCGACCAATCGATTATGAGTCGACTGCTCTAACCACTGAGCTACAGGCCCGACTTATTGTTTCCAATAACCGACTTTTTGATTATTGAGAGCATCAAAGTTACAGTATTTGCCACCTTAATACAAGTATTTCATATGAACTTTTTAGCTTTTCATGTCTTCTTTTATATAACTAACATGAAATTGCAGATATAATCTTCTTTGATAAGTATAGAGCTTGGTGAAGTTAAAACCTGCCTGATTGAATCAGTGAATTTATTTCGCTATTTGGCGGGAAAAAATGATAATCTTAGTCGATTCGAGACAATAAAAGCGGGAATTATTATAACGTATTATATTAAAGGGTATAATTGTTTGGTACCCTTTACTTCAAATATCTTATACCAATCAAGTTATATAGGAACTCTAATCAATTAAATACTTCATCATATTATGCCGCTTTTCCAAAACCTACTACATAATTCCTACCGTAGTATTTGGCACACTTAGGACATGTGGTATAGAAGAAATAAATATTTTCCGGTTTTTTTCCTTTTTGACGGAGATAATGTTTCATTTCATTATACCATTTGGGGGCATCTTTATAGGGCCCTTCAAAGACTTTCGTCAGATATTCTCCACTCATATAAACGACTTCCTCCCCCGGAACATCTTTTGTCACTGAGAAATAATGCTCACTCTTCCATGGTGACACATCATTGGTTAGAACAACAAACTGATCTTCATCACCGGCATCAGCTTTTTCTATAGCTTTAAATGTTTTTTGGAAAACACGGCCCATATTTACCGGAATATGGAACAAACTCCGCGTCGTGGCTTTTACAAAGGGTTTATGCAGGAAATGCAATTCCTGTCCATCCCAACCTTCCGGTTTAAACCTTGGACAACATCCGGTTGGATTGTCGCTCTGATCATATTTGGGTAATACATTGACTTCCATAGCAGATTCCTTTTTAATTAATATCCATTATCTGCAACTCTTCAGGTATGACTGGTATGCAGATTATCGGTATTAGTAATGTAACCATATACGTTTTTTCAGACTATAGAGGATATTTGAAGACACATCAGGTGAATTACACTACAGTACATTTGGCAATGATCAATGAAGGGCTGACAGCTTTCAGCTATTTTAAATTGGAAGGAAAGAAAGTCTGGAAACAAAGGTGGCCGGTCTTCCTGTCGTCCGTGGTCAAATTAAACTTTATCCGCGAAAATCAGCATAATCCGTGTTATCCGCGTTCTATAAAAAAAGCCCCCGTATTTCGACGGAGGCTATCTGATTTTCTTTATAAATACTTATGTCAATGAGCCGGTTGCTGTTGACCGCTTGTTTTACCACCAAGTGAAATGAAGCCGTCAATAGCGGAGATGGCTCCTGCTAATATTCCGTTCCATAATAAGCCCGGTGCAGTATGTAAGCCGGGGATAAATGCGGATATGAATATCCAAATTCCTAATATGCCGGCAACCCATCCAAATTCGGGTTTCTCTTTAATGAAAGTGAATCCGGCAATAGCAATTATAGCACCGGCAATGATGTTACTCCATATTATAAATAATGGTGTAAAACCTATCAATGCACTTAAAACGATCCATAAACCAACTATTCCAATAATCCAACTATTGGCTTTCATAACTACCTCCTTTTGGAGTAATTATTGTTCCAATTTCTATCTCTTATAACAAAAATGAATGGCGTATCATTTGGATTTTTTAAGATTTATTCCAACTCATAAATAATCTTTACCTTATTTAAAATATCTGTTTAACTGATCACGCAATGTTATGGAATAAATACCATACTACTTTCTATTTGGGATATTTTATTCAATTTGGCTATCTAAAAATACGCGCATACCCGAATCAGTATATCATTACTTCCGCGTGTATTCGTTTATTGCTTGGTAACAGTTAATTAGCTATAATAAAATAAATAAGAATTCGTGATATAGCGGATCAAATATGCGTTATTTGCTCATCATACTACTCTTCTTTACTTATGGAACGGGGTCTCTTTATGCCCAGGCCAAACAGAATAAGAAAGATAAGCCGAAGGCAGCTAACTCATCTCAAATTACTAAGATAAAAGATTTGCAACGGCAAGAGATCCGGGTAAATCAGGATTCGCTGAAATACATTAAGAAACTTCACACACTCGTTAACACCGGCTACGGATATGAAAAAGCGGGCGAAATCACCGGTTCTGTTAGTACCATTAATACCAAACAAATAACGAATGGGCAATACTCGAATATCTATGAGTATTTGAGGGGACGTGTTGCCGGGTTAATGGTCACTCCATTCCCGTCAAGTTCATCCGGATACAGGGTTCAAATCAGGGGAATGAATAGTATCAATGGAAGTTCCGAGCCGCTTGTTGTACTTAATGGCTCCCCTTTATCGAGTGTTGATGATCTTCAATATCTGAACCCGAATGATGTTAAACACGTCAGTGTAATTAAAGATGCATCAGCGGCCATATATGGTGTACGGGGATCTAACGGTGTAATATTGATCACAACGAAGGGAAATTGATCAATATTTCTTTCTGCCTGCCTTATAACATTTCATCACAGAATAGAACACAGACGATACGGACTACGCTTATTTTCAAGGACAGGTGAATATAATAACAAATTTAATCCACGCTTGTCATATCGGGGAAGCTTCATATTCGACGCGCAATATTTTTAAATTCAATATGCCGTGCCTCATCACCAACGGTCATCATAATCATAAATATCCTATATTCCTGTGCCAAACCTAAACCGTCATCCCCATTGTAGATTCCATCCACAATCAGGATTTTCCAACACGGATGATCCATATTTATGGTATATCTCATTGAGTCGTTTTTCCATCCACTTTATGTCTTCATTTGATGGTTTACAAAGTTGAAATCGTCGGATTTGCATAGGTATAAGCCTGAATTCTTGTAACTCTCCTTTACCATTTAAGGTTGGGAAATACATGAGAGACAGATCGTCCCTGTAATATTCATACCCGGAAACGCCTTCGTAATCATTTATCAAATCGCCACAGCCGTATATTATGGGCCGGTTTTTATAGACTTCGATACTTTTAGGATGATGCGAGGAATGTCCGTAAATGATATCAGCAACATTTTCATCAATCATTTTATGAGCAACTTCCTGTTGCTCCACCGGAATTTCATATCCAAAATTTTCACCCCAATGTATAGACACAACAATCAAATCGCCATTCTGTTTATATCTTCTAACCTGATTTATTACTGTCTCTACATTTTCCGGCTTGGACTCCGTTAATAAATTAACACCCTCTTTTTTCTTATCTGCCCTCCACTGTATGGGAACGCCCGCTGTGGGCGATGCATAGGCAAATAATATCAAACGGCCGGTTCCTGTTTTAACAATAGCCGGTTCGGCTGCGGTTTTACCGTTAAATCCGACTCCTGCTGTAAGTATATGCCTGTTATGAAGTGCCATTAGTGTCTCATGAAGGCCATCTTCACCCCAATCCATGATGTGATTATTCCCTAACGAACAAATAGTGATACCGGCAGTTGTAAAAAATTCAGTATTTTCAGGATGCATGCGATAGTGAATGCCTTTATTCCGGTCATAATCCTCACTTGTTGTAATAGCAGTTTCCAGGTTAATGATTCTGACGCCTGGTTTTATCTCATCTAAAACCTTTAAAGCATCACCCCATATGTATTTGAATGATACTTTATCAGGAATAGGGCCGTTTTTATCTTCAGCAATTTGCACATAATCTAAAGCATTTCTTGAAAAATGTTCATATAAATGGGGATTTACAGATTGAGGCATAACCTGATCTATTCCCCGGCCTGTCATAACATCACCGGACAGAAATAAGGTTAGCCTGGCATCTTCGTTTTTATCTCTTCCGGTATCCTTCATTTGAATTGAACTTTGGGTATATCCTGCTCCGGTTATCAGATTCATGAATTGTCCGGATATCGCCCCGACCAAAATTGAGCCTATGCTTTATTGAAATTTTTGGGCGATCTAAACATTTCATTTGTTATTCATTTACAAAAATTGACACTTCCTCTTACTCTAAACACCCTTTTCCCACGGATGTTTCGGAGCGGGATATTCCGTATTAGTTATTATCAAAACTGTATTTATAAAAACACATACCCTATATAAAAGCGTTTCAACCGGCAGGCGGATTTACAGATATACGTGATATTTCAACCCGGCATACTTTACAAAGATCATGCAATTGGGCGGGCGACCGGTAAAAAGGACGCAATAACAGCGTCCTTTTTACGATGAATGGAAACTTTGGGGTACCGTTTTAAAAATCAAAACCAAGTCCGATGTTAACCTGTTGAATCGTATTTTGAAGTGGCCGGTGCATCCATTCGTAATCTGCTTTTATCACCACATGTTCAACGGGATTATAATTAAGGCCCAGTGTCAGTTCAGTAAGCTGATTTGATTTATCAACCGGAAAATCCGTTGCCGCAGCCTGCGTATTCAATTGGGATATACGACCAAAGACCCACAATTCAGCCTCGGGCTTCTCCTTTTGGGCGAACCATTTCAGTACATTAACAGCACCCAGGGCATATAAGCCATATTGTTCCGATCCCACCTGCTTACCGTAATAACGATTTATTTTATCACTTTGTGTTATATGGCTGTATACAGCAAGACCTTTGAGCTGGAAAAGATCCGTCTTCCATTGTAAATGGGCTTCATATAGTCCGAGAGCCGCGCCGTTCAAAGCCTGCCCATCCGTTTTTTTATTGGCCAGGCCGGAATAAAACGCTGATACTCCCGCCAGTCCGTTTTTCGTCAGATGATAATCCAAACGGCCAGCTAAAGAAATATTTTGCATCGACGATTTAAAACCCTCCTGTCTGGCCTCGCGTATGCCCAGGGCACCACTCAAACCGGAAGGATCCAGCCCGGCCATGAACGCGATTTGATAGCTGATTTTTTCATTTAACTCACCGAAAAGACCGGCACCCGCTTCCCGCCAGGTGGACGGAATGATATAACGTTCTACCGGTGGACGATTAACGCCGGGGTAATCTACCGGTTCATTCTCAAGGTTGGTCAATCCCACCGGTACCAGCATTATTCCTGTACGGATATTAAGGGCCGGATGCAGCCTGAAGTTTATATACGCCTCTTCCACCGATATTTCGCCACTGTTTTCTCCGGGTTCCACTCTTGTATGCTCTACTTCCAATTCCGAATGGAACGATATATCGTCCGAAAACCGATAGCCCGTTTCGAGAACGAAACGCCGGAAATCTAAAGTCCCGGTTTTTTGACTCTCCGGTACCCCGGCTGTGGGATGATAATATACCATTTCCCCATAACCGCCTATTTCTGCTTTATGAAGTCCCTGCCCGGTTTCTTCCTCACTTTGCGCGAATCCAGCCCTGAATACGGCTAATATTATGATAATCGTACATATGACTGATTTTGACACTTTCTCCTTATTCATATAATATGTTCTTTAATTTGTTATTTAGATTAATTCTATATTATAATAAGGTCGGAAATATATTTATTATTTATATTAATTCTAAATAATAAATGACAAAATGTTAGCTTTTAAGGGCCGGTCATAATCAGAAGTGCAACTAATACCGCCGGCCTGGTGGAAAGACGGGCATTAATCCATGGCGGTTTACGGGAACCCATCCTTGTCATTGATGCGAAGGAGCCGTTTCCTGGTGTGATAAGGGAAAGTCTTTAATAAAAAAATGAAACGGTATTTCCGATTTTATGATTTGCCGGGAAAACAAGATGCACATGAGTTCCTTTATTATTCCGAATGGTTAAATTCGCTTCCAGCTGTTTGGAAAGGGTATCAATTAATTTCAAACCAAGCGACCTGGCATTTTTATAATCATAATCCGTACCCACTCCGTCATCATATACCTCGAGGATAAAATTACCTTTCTTACGCTTCAAAGTAATCCCCAGTTCTCCATTGTCCCTGTCCGGGTAGGCATGTTTTAATGAATTAGTTACCAATTCATTCAGAATAAGAGCCATGGGAACAGCCTGATTCACATTCATCAGTACATTCTCAACTTCAGTTTTTAAGTTTATCTCAATATCCAATGCCATCGTGTCGATGATAACGTGCACCAGATCGAAAATATAATTCCTCATCGGTATCCGGCTGAGTTCCTCGGATTGATACAGTTTCTCGTGAATCAACGCCATCGACTGAATTCTAAGAATACTCTCTCTTAGTATCTTTTTAACTTCATATTTTTGTACCTGTTCGGTTTCCAGTTCCAGCAGCCCCGAGATAACGGCCAGGTTATTTTTAACACGATGATGTACTTCCGATAACAACACTTCTTTTGTATGCAGGGAATTCTTTAACTCTTTTTCAGCCTGCATTTGTTTGGTGACATTATAACCGTTTCCAACAACATATTTTTTCCCTTTAAACAGGCAAATTATACCTGTGAGAAAATAGGTAGGCCGGGATCCGTCCGCGGCCAGGATTTTGGCCACGAATTCGGTATACCCGGTATCAAATACTTCCCCGAGTTTTTCTTTAATTAACTTCCTGTTCTTTTCATCATAATGATCCAGGAGATTCTCTTGTTTGAATTCCTCAGTGGTGAGCCCCAGCAATTCCTCAAAATTTTTATTCCACCGGATATATCGCCCGTTTTCATCGAACATATAAAAGATACCGGGCAGGCTCTTAATAACGGCCTCGATCAATTCGTTATTTGACTTCAACTCCAATTCGGCTTTTGTATGTTGGGTAACATCGTTAATTAATGAGAGTATGGAAACGACTTTATTATTTTCATCCCGCAATATAGAGTTATGCCACTCGGTATAGATGATATTATGATTGGCGTCATAAAACTGTAAATCAAACTTTGTTCTGGTATGACCGGTGGATTTTAGCTCTACTACACGTCGACTGATCTCCTTTTTATCTTTATCTCTGACCATTATCCCCCTTAAGTTTAACGGTGTCTTATGATAAAAATCGTTATATGAAAAGCCATATTTATCCATGATCTCCCTGGAGAAATTTTTTATACGTATATTTTCATCCCATTCTATATAAAGCAGAGGAGCATTTTTTAAATGGTATTTTAGCTGATTAATCGATAATTCATGTACCTTTTTCAGATTGACCTTATTGGTTACATCCCGTATGATATTAATCCGGTATACCTGTTCATCCTGTTCATAAGTTTCCGCCATAACATCCACATTTATAATGGTATTAACTTTGGTCTTATGCCTCCAAATACCAACATTGTCTATACCATATGTAACATGATTAAAATGATCACGAAATTTAACCACATCTTCCCTGGGAAATAAATCTGTTATTTTCATGCTCAGAAATTCCTCTCTCGAATAGCCGTATAATTGCTCAGCAGCAGCATTAACATCTATGAACCGGAAGCTGTTGACCTCAAAGATCCACATCGGCAAAGGATTAGACTTAAAGAATATGGCCTTATCGTAATTCATATTTTAACCCGTATGGGCGATTCATGTTATATGACTTTATCTGTAGGATATACCTGGTCTGGTTCAGTAGCTTTTACTCTCGTAAAAACAAGTTGTCCCTGTATAACATATTATATGATCGTAATAGTTCAAATTCCTGTTTCAGATCACATATCATCAAACGGCTGAAGTGTATTATTTGAAGGGAGAAATCGTGAGTAGCCGGATAATACTGGTGTTCTGTAATAACCAATACAAACACCTATCACAGGCGAACCGTAACAGATATCCGGACTTTCCGTCAATATTATAATTTTATATTAAATATTAACAATAACTTATGTCATTACTAAGTTGATTTTATAATTGTGTTATTCATCAATGCCTAAAAAACGGAGGGTTTAGTATGAAGGTATATCCGATTGTTGTAACTCTGATCATATTTTGTCTGACTATCTCGGTATATGGCCAGGATAATATGATGAATAAGCAGATGAATCCTGTTGAGGAAACACTTTGGAAAATGGAAAATCAGTTATGGCAGGATGTGAAAGATCATAATATGGATGATTTTAAAAATCACATGATGGCCGAATATCGTGGTGTATACGCTGACGGCATTATGAACCTGGATGCTGAAGTTAATGATATTGCGAAAATGAAAGTTGACGAGTACACCATATCCAATAAAGGTTTTTCAATGCCTGCTGATAATGTTGCCATCCTTACGTATATGGTTTCAGTAAAAGGGACTTATGAGGATCAGGAAATGTCCAGTGACCACAATTCTACAACTGTATGGGTTAAAAAGGATGGGAAATGGATGGTAGCTTTACATGCCCAATCCCATGTCCCGCAGAAAGAGATGAGCCGGCAGAACTAACATCTTTGACATAGTACCGTAAATAATCCCAACCCTGTTAATGATTTTAAGAGCCTATCGGTCAGACACATAGATCGCATCCGGCCGATGGGCCTTTAATTCATCAATGATCAAACATTCATTTAGAAGCAGGTGCATTAATTTCTTTACGGATTTTTGCTACATCCTGGGATGTTACCGTTGGGGCGTTATTTCCCCAGCTGGTCCGTTCGTGATTGATGATAGCCGAAATTTCTTTATCCGACAACTGATCGGCCCAGGCCGGCATCTGTGCC
>DATFMH010000105.1:0-5257 GCA_035267045.1 Balneolales bacterium | reverse complement strand
ATCCCGTAAATCCAAATTCTGACAATTATCCGCGTTCAATGCGTCTTATAATCGTTTCTACTAAGACTCTTTAACGAAACTGTCTGTATCTCATCAAGTGATATAAACAAGAGATTTGCTGAATCGTCACGGATTATTATCTCGCCTTCCGTGAGTTCTTCAATGGCTTTTTGATAGATCTTTAACTGTTTATCATAACCGGCGAGTTTGGCCAGATTATTCACTTTTTCGCCGGTAACCGCATTCGTTTTAAAATCAATTAAATGCCAGGAGCCACTCTCATCCTGCAATAGCAAATCTATAACTCCCCGTACGTATTGTGCTTCTCCATGTAATGATAACCGACATTCGAATGCCAGTTCATGATAGATATTTTGTGGATTAGGGTAGTGTGTCCGCAGCCACTTCCGGGCTTTTTGGGCTTGCATTAAAATTCGTTTAGCGTCTTCGCTGACTCGCTTATCCTGACTATCATAACCATTTTTACGTAAAATATTATATAACAATGTGTTAATTTCTCCATCACGGACCGGCCTCATCTCCAAAAGCTTGTGAATAATGGTCCCGGCATGATCAGCTTTGACTTTATTCCATGGATTCTCAGTCATTTGTTCCAGTTGCCGTTGTTCCTTATCAGAATGAATGACCTGAGATACATTCCGGCTGACCATATTAGCCTGTTGCATAGCCTTATCCAATTGGCCAGAATTCAAGTATTTCTTTAATACATCACTATATCGATTATCGATAATTTGTTTTTCCCCACTCACAACCTGTTTTATTTCCTCAAACTCTTGCTTATTTAACGGATAAAAATCTATAAGCTCGTCATATTGTGATCCTTCATCATTCATCCAGGCCCCGAGAAGTCCACTGAATGATGAACTTGCATTTTGAATATTGGGATAGCTGGATGTATCGGATATCAGGATATGGGTTTGTGCACGGGTTAACGCCACGTATAAAACACGTTTTAATTCTGCCAGATCCCGTTTATTATTCTGCTCTTTTAATTGTTCGAAGATAAACTGCGTCTCTTCGTTTTTATCTTTGCTGTATTTGTCTTCTGATTTATAAGCCAATAACGGTAATTCATTATTAATATAGGCATCCGACGGGCTAACGTAAATCTGCAGTCCTCCATTACTCAGGCTGGCCGTCAGATCCGGAATAATAACCATGGGAAATTCGAGTCCCTTGGAACCGTGCACGGTCATGATCTGAATTGCCCCGCTATCGGGTAGCTCCGCATCTTTTTCATCCGAATCCTGATCGATCTGTGTTCGTAAAAATTCAACGATCTCAAACAGGTTTCCCTGCTCTTTCAGCTCGAGATCCCGGATAATATCAATGAGCTTATATACATTTTGTTCGGCTTGCAGATGATCCAAATACCCATTCAGGAAATTGGTTTTACGCATTGCTTGTTCCAATAAATCTGAAACACGGACATATTTAGATGATTCCCTTAATTCTTTCAGGATTGGTATCATTTTCGACAGTGCAAGCGAATCAACAGGCAGCAAATGATCATTATTCCATTTCTCATAATCACTCACAGCCGGCCAATACGCTTTGTATTTTGGATAATAGGAATCTATAACATTACGTATCGTCAACAAACCAGCATCCGATAAACCGGTAAAAGGAGAACGTAGAATACCGGTCAGGGCGATATCATCGAAAGCATCCAGTAAAAAGGCAAGCAGATTATGACAATCAAGGATCTCCTGCCGGGAAAAGAAATTGCGTCCACTTGAAATAGCATGTGGCAGGTTGTAAAGATCAAGCGCCTGTTCCATGAAATACTGATATTTACGTCTTCGGTACAAAATTCCCACCGCCTTCTCATTGGCTGATAATTTTTCCCGGATCTTCCCATATTCGTCGTCATGTTTACCCTCCCTGATTTCATGTAGAAACCGGGCGATTCTCAAGGCTTCCAGGTATAGTTCTTTTTCATCCTTAAAAAAGGCTTCATACGCATCAAGATAATCCTGTTTGTCATATTCATGCGCTGAATAATTCATGAGTGTGATTTTACCCGGCAGACTCCCTCGTTCAGATAATCCGTGTGGTGGTATTTTTAAATCCTGTGAGGAAGCTTCATACAAAATATCATCGGTATCATGAGAAAAACAGTGACGAAATAAATCGTTACAGAAATCGACTACCGTCTTATTGGAGCGGAAGGAATAATTGAGATCAAGGGAAGTCAAACGTTCACCGTTTTTCTTCGTCAATTCCTGTTCAGCTACACGCATCATGGTAACATCACCGCCTCTAAAACGGTAGATAGCCTGTTTCATATCGCCCACTAATAAAACATTGCCCTCATCGAGCCAGTGCGACAACTGTTTGACAATTTTCCATTGACGCTGATCCGTATCCTGGAATTCGTCAATTAACACGTACTTAAAACGGTTTCGGAGCTGCCCGGCAACCTGATCATTATTCTCAAATAACCTATCTGCCAGCCAGATGATATCATCGAAATCCAATTTACGCTCCCGGAATCGCCGGTAACGCATAAAATGGTTCCAGCGCAGACTCAATTCGGCAATCTCGGTAAGATTCCAATAGGCCTCGTGATTCGGATTGTATACTGAGCTATCCCTGCTATTATTTATATCACCAGGGGTAGTCGAATTTAGATAATCTTCTATGAGTTTTGCGAAGTTATTGTGATCGAATACTTCTTTGGTCAGGGGATCAAGTTCCATTTTAATGGGTTCTTTACCGTCTTTGGAAACATATGATCGCTTATTGATAGTCCCCGATTTAGTCAGCACATTTCCACCGGTAAGGAAGGAATCTTTTTCTAATGAAAATTCTTTTTTAAACCATTCAGGATGACCTTTAATAATATTTTTGACTGTCTCATACTTTTCTTCAACTTCAATCTTCAGTTTCGATTGAATCGTTTGCAAAACCTGCAAATAATCCCCGTGTGATAGTCTGGCCAGTTTCAACAAATCTTCATCCTGAATATTGGATGACACGGTATTCATGAATTTCTCAAGATCCAGTCGTTTGATACTTCGCAACTGATTATGAAGTCCCTCGTGCTCTTTATAAAGCTGATAGAACGCTTTTCTCCAATCCTGAATCAATATCGCTTCATTATAATCATCGAGGATCTCAAAACCCGATTCAAGCCGAACTGTTTTTTGTTTACCAAAGGATTCATTTGACAACCCCTCCGGCATCATATTCACCGTTATAGCTGATGCCTCATCCGGGTAATACTGCAAGATACGTGAGCAAAAGGAATGAAAAGTGGAGATATAATTTTTACCGAATTCCCGCTTTTCCCTTTGCAAATGAGCGATGAGGTCGGGTGAAAGAGAATCTTTATCCTCCAAAGCTTTACTGATCCGGTTATAAATACGTTCACGCATTTCGGCGGCCGCATAATCGGTGAAAGTCATTGCCAGAATCTGATCAAGACGACAGCGTTTATTGATGATCAGGCTGATAACCCGCTCCGTCAGATTAAAGGTCTTACCCGTACCGGCACCCGCTTTGAGAATGATATTACCCTGGCTTTTTTGGAGGGTGTTGGTGATATGTTCCAGGCTGTTACTCATGCCGATTCCCCTTCCTCCATATCCATTTCCAGGGGCAGATAATATCGCTTCTTCGTCTGTTCTGCATTTTGCAGTTCCGTCTCAATGCGTCTGCGCTCATTTTGTATTTGGCGGTTATAACGGGTTATCATCTTTAAATCCGAATAGGGCTTTTGCCCAACCACCGAGAGATTAAAGACTCCCTTTCGAATCAGGGTTATGATCTGTGCCACACGGGTGTTTAAAAGCTCATCGAGGAAGCTTCTGACTTCGTTCATGTGCATCAATCCCCTGTATTCTTTTTTCAATTTATTTTTACCTCTCTGATTATAAACCATTTCAGATCGATAAAAATCAAGATCTCCCATGAATCCTTTCCATTCTATCTTATTCTGACCACTGTCAACCGGCAGATAATAGTAGGCGCCGGCAAAGCGATCAACTCCGTTTGCCAGCAGCGCATGGCCATAAACCGGTAATTGGAAACTGAGTCCTTTGATGATATCTTCATCAAAATGCTTTATCCCCCCACTTCCTGATTTGTAATCATAAACGATTGCTCTCTTACCGGTCGTATCGGTATCGATACGGTCAATAAAACCGTTAAGAACAACCTGTTCGTCGATACCGTCCATCTCCAGCGGCACTTCCCACTGATATTCCATCGTGTAGGGAGAACCGGAATGGAAAGTTGCCGGGCGCATCTCTTCCCATACTTCTTCTTTCAATAAATCCTGCTGAGATTGTTCATTTTTAAGAAAACCGTTGAGAATACGCAGCATACTTTCCCGTAAAATAGCCGGGAAAGGCGAATCAGGATATCCCATCTGATCGCTGTATTCATCCAACACATTATCGGCTATTTCCGCAATCCTTTTTTGGGCTTTACCGATATCCCCGCGAGCGGGATCAACTAAAGTGCCGTTGGCCGGTGCATACCTGGAATCGGGCGTGTAAAATTCCTGAAGGATCTTATGCAGGATACTGCCTTTTACATCCGATTCGGCATCATCATGATACTGGGCCAATGGTTGCAGCCGTAATACCCGGTTGAAGAAATATTCCAGCGGTGAGTTGGCATACTCATCGAGGCGGGAGATTGAAGAACGATAACTGCCATCTCCTGAAAGCTTCCGTTGCCACCAGGTTTCTACCTGGTTTTGAATACGTGTTTGAAATTCTGAACCCAAATTCCCGGGCTGCATTACACCATCGTAAATCCCCATGCATTTACGATACGAACGCTCCCACTCTACGGCAGCCACAAGCTGATGATGTGTATGCTCCTGCGATGTCCTCCACCAATCATGAACCGGTTGATTCACTTGCCCGGCCTGATAATTATGCCATTCATATTCCGAAGTGATGATATCACCGGGCAATTTTCTCCAGGCCCATTTATCCTTAATTGCGTCATCTTCATAGTGAAAAATATGAGCTATATCCTGCCATAATGCGGAACCGATAACCTGACTTTGTCCGGCTACACGGTAACGTGACAAATAAAATATCCGGGCATTATCGAGTTGACGCTGTAAATGATGCCGGGCCTCCATAAATGATTCGGGCGATCGGTCACGCAACAACGTATTAAATTCTTTTTGATAACGGAAGCGCAAAAAATCAGTTTTTACCGGACGAGGGAAAGCCCCTTCATTCATTCCCAATAAAAAAGTGATTTTATCTTG
>DATFMH010000104.1:0-9381 GCA_035267045.1 Balneolales bacterium | reverse complement strand
GTCTGACCAGGTTTGTACAAAAAGCAGATCTGATACTGTATACTGATCACTGTTTACTGTAATGCACTCTGCTTTCTTCTATTCTGCCTTCTCCATTCTAAATTCTGATAATCCATTACTAAACAACGACTTATAAATTACATTTGCATATTAGTCCCATATTCTGTTATATTATCAACCAAATGGTTGAACCAATTAGTTGATTTATAGAAAAATTTAATATTATGGTTCTGCCAAATTTTTTTGACTAGTATCAACCAAATGGTTGAATCAATTGGTTGAAAAAGGAGAAAATGATAATGAGACATATAATTGAGTTATTCCTGTTCGGATTGATTTATGTGCTTCTGTACTCTGAGTGTGATGAAAATGAAGATGTAAATGAAGCCAATATGGTAATGGATCAGTTAAAGGATTCCATTCTTCAAGCTTAAATATGGGATGGAAGGAAAATTAAATTACTCGGGATCAATTTCATTGACAGAGAAATAATAATGGAAAAAGAAACGGAAGAGAAAATATTCGATGCGGCACGTAAAGTCTTTCATCGCAGAGGATTTTATGGGGCACGTATGCAGGAGATAGCTGATGAAGCAAAGATCAATAAATCGATGCTTCATTACTATTTCAGGAATAAGGATAAGTTATTTGAAGTGGTTTTCAGGGATTCTTTCTCACGGATCATACGGAAAGTTTTTGAGGTATTCGAGAGTGATCTTACCCTGTTTAATAAAGTGGAAAAATTCGTTGAGACGTATATAGGATTACTCGAAGCGAATCCATATTTGCCATCTTTTGTATTCCATGAAATGAATACCAATCCGGAACATTTGAAAGATCTTTTGCAAGAACTACATGTGGAACCGCCACCTGTGTTATCCAGTCAAATAAAACAAGCGGTTAAAGATGGTGAAATCATACCAATTCAACCTATCGATTTTATTGTAAACCTGTTAGCATTATGTGCATTTCCATTTATCGGAAAGCAGATGATTATTTCCGTTTTCAGGTTGAACGATAAGCAATACAAAGAATTTCTTACCCAAAGGAAAAAAGAATTGTCAACATTCATTATAAATGGACTTAAAGCGGGATGAATTTATTAATCGCTATAGTATCAATACTGTTTCTTGGTCAGCCAAAGCCGGATTCGTTGAATCTGCAGACATGCTACAAACTGGCCCGGGAAAACTATCCGATTTACCAACAGTTATCGAGGGAAAAACAGATTACTTCCCTGAAAAAGGAAAACATCAAAAAGCAATATTGGCCACAACTCAGCTTGAATGGTAAAGCATCTTATCAATCCGATGTGACGTCTGTTCCGATGTCCCCCATTCATATAAGTAAAGATCAATACCAGACGAATCTCAACCTGAATCAGACGATTTATGATGGCGGAGCTGTATCTATTCAAAAACAGCTTGAAGATGTAAATGGTAGTCTGTCGCGTCAAAATGTCAATGTTTCGTTATATCAATTACGAAATGAAGTGAATGGGGCCTATTTCCAGGTGCTATTGCTCAAAAAGAAAAAGCAATCACTCTTATTGATGAAAAAACAACTTGAGAAGAGGATGCAAATGGTTCAATCTCAGGTTCATAATGGTGTACTCTTACCGGGAAGTGAAGATGTGTTGAAAGCAGAAATGCTAAAAACAGATCAATCAATAGAGGGAGTACAGGCGGATACAAGAGCTGCTTACCGATCACTCGGAGTGTTGATAGGCAGAGATTTGTCTACTAATACTCAACTTATATTACCCGCGCAATTAGTAAACACCACTAATGAAAATTCGTGGAAACGTCCCGAATATAAGTTATTCAACCTGCAACTCGATAAGCTCAATTTTCTGAAAGACCAGACAAAGGTTCAGTATCGACCTAAAATGAGTGCTTTTGCAGAGGGTCTGTATGGCCGGCCGGGATTAAACATATTCAAAGATGAGTTTCAGTTCAATTACATGGTGGGTGTACGTTTACAGTGGAAACTTTGGAACTGGAATACCGGGAAACGTGACCGGGAAGTGCTGCAATTACAGAAAAGAAATGTAGAAGAAAACAAAGCCGCTTTTACCAGGAATATTAAAGTGGCGGTTCAAAAGGACATAAGTGATATACAAAAATATAAAAACATGATCTCCAGGGATCACGAGATCATAAAATTACGTCAGAAAGTCGAACAACAAAGTGCCAGCCGGTTACACAATGGTGTCATCACACCTACCGAATATGTAACGGATTTATACAGCGTTTACCAGGCAAGGCTGGCTCTCGACGAACACCAGATACAATGGATGTTGGCGAAAATCAATTATTTAACAAAAACAGGTTCAAAATGAAGAAAGTATTAATATTCGTATTCGTAATAATCGGATTCGAGGTGACCGGCTGTTCCAATAACAATGATAAGGCGGATGCCTACGGAAATTTTGAAGCGATCAAAGTGACGGTATCGGCACAGGGAACCGGTCAGTTGTTGAAGTTCAATGTTGAAGAAGGAGATACATTGGCTAAGAACGAGCAAGTAGGTTTAATAGATACGACGGATTTGCATTTACAGAAACTGCAACTGGAGGCTCATAAAAAATCATTACATGCGCAGATAGCAAATATTGCCGCACAGACAGCTGTCCTGGAAGAACAGAAAACAGTGGCTGTAACGGACTTGAGCAGGATACAGCGAATGATTAAAGACAGTGCAGCTACTCCTAAACAACTGGATGACGCCACCGGAAAAGTGAATGTGCTAAATAAGCAGATTATATCGAGTCAGACACAAAAAGGAGTCATTGATAGTCAGATTCATTCCATCGATTCTCAGATAGCGCAGATAAATGAAAAGATTCTGAGGAGCAGGGTTATTAACCCGATTAGTGGAACTGTCCTGGTTCGCTATGCCGAAGCCGGTGAAGTAGCTACATATGGCCGGCCACTCTATGATATCGCTAATCTCAGGTATATAAATCTGCGAGTTTATGTGAGTGGAGCCCAATTACCAAAAATCAAACTGGGTGAGAAAGTTAAAGTGATTGTGGACAAAAATGCGAAAGAGAACAGGTCGCTTACCGGAAATATAACCTGGGTATCGTCAGAAGCAGAATTCACGCCTAAAAACATTCAAACCAAAGATGAACGTGTTTCACAGGTATATGCCGTGAAAGTCAAAGTTCGAAATGACGGGACTTTGAAGATTGGTATGCCCGGCGAAATAGAATTCAATCAATAGTCAGGAGCGATACCATGGCGATGATTTCCGTTAATAATCTAACCAGAAAATTCGGGGATATTGTAGCCGTCAATAATTTGAATTTTGAGATTAATAAAGGCGAATTATTCGGCTTTATTGGTCCGGATGGAGCCGGGAAAACCACATTATTCAGGATATTGGCGACCCTGCTAATACCGGATGAGGGTGATGCCCGGGTAATGAATTTGGACACTGTAAGTGACTACAAAAAACTCCGAAAGCATTTAGGTTATATGCCGGGACGCTTTTCACTCTATTCTGATCTCAGTGTTGAAGAGAATCTGAATTTCTTCGCATCCATATTCGGTTCATCAATTGAAGAAAATTATGATACCATTAAGGATATTTATGAGGCGATAGAACCTTTTAAAAAGCGCAGAGCCGGTAAATTATCAGGAGGGATGAAGCAGAAGCTGGCCCTGTCGTGTGCGCTCATCCATAGTCCGGAAGTTTTATTGCTGGATGAACCGACTACAGGTGTGGATGCTGTCTCCAGGCGTGAATTCTGGGATACCCTGAATCGACTGAAATCTCAAGGATTGACAATTGTCGTTTCTACTCCTTATATGGATGAGGCCAAACGGTGCGACCGGGTAGCCCTGATGCAAAAAGGATCTATCATGGGCATCGATACGCCGGAAAATGTCACAAAGATGAAAAACAAAACGGTATTTGGGGTCAGGGGAGAACCGCGGTATGAAGTGATAAAGACCCTTCGTAAATATCCGCATGCGGAATCAGTTTATGCATTTGGAGAGTATCTTCACTATACCGATGAACGGGAAGATGTGGATATTCAGGAAATCCGGATGTATTTGTTGGATCATGGGTTCAATGGAGTGGAAGTCAAGGCAATAAGTCCGACAATAGAGGACGCTTTTATGGCCCTAATGGAGAAGCATGATGAGTGAGAATGTGATTTCAGTAAATAAATTGACACGGATGTTTGGTGATTTCACTGCGGTAGATCATATCACATTTGAAGTAGAAAAAGGCGAGATCTTCGGTTTCCTCGGTGCGAATGGCGCCGGTAAAACAACGGCAATGAAGATGCTTACGGGATTATTGAGCCCTACCTCGGGTGAGGCGACCGTTGCCGGCTTCGATGTTTACGAAGAACCTGAAAAATTGAAGAAGAATATTGGATATATGAGTCAGAAGTTTGCGCTATATGACGACTTAACCGTTAAGGAAAATATCCGTTTTTACGGTGGGATTTATGGTCTATCTAATAAAGAAATCGCAAATAAAAGTAATGAATTGCTTGATGAACTCGACTTGCAGTCGGTACGTGATTCACGTATTGGGAGTTTGCCGTTGGGATGGAAACAGAAACTGGCATTTTCGGTAGCTCTAATACATAATCCGAGGATCGTTTTTTTGGATGAACCAACCAGTGGCGTGGATCCGATAACCCGCCGTCAATTCTGGGATATGATCTATGAAGCATCCGCAAAAGGAATAACGGTCTTTGTAACAACCCACTACATGGATGAGGCTGAGTATTGTGATCGCATTTCAATCATGGTGACCGGTAAGATAGAGGCATTGGGCTCCCCCACAAAATTGAAAGAGCAATTTCGATCGGATACCATGGATGATGTGTTTGTTAAACTTGTACGGCCGCAAGCGGAGGGTACTTCATGAATAGTTTCATCGGTTTTGTTAAGAAAGAGTTTTATCACATTATTCGGGATTACCGCTCGCTGATCATTTTATTTGGTCTGCCCATTATCGAATTGATATTGTTTGGTTATGCTATCCGCAATGAACTGACAAGTGCTAAAATTGGTATTTATGATCAATCAAATGATCATGTAACGCACGAGATTACAGATAAAATATTATCCTCCGGTTATTTTCAGCTTTATGGCTATTTACATACCACACAGCAGGTCGATAAAGCATTTCGTGACGGAAGTGTCAGGGAAGTGATTGTGTTCGGCTCCAAATTTTCAAAGAAACTGGGTGACGGAGAGCATGCGGACGTTCAACTGATAGCCGATGCCAGCGATCCCAATATGAGCCGGATGCTGGTAGGGTATACGACATCGATCCTGTTAAACTATGAACAGAGCATACAAACGCCCGGTAAGCATCAATTATTGACGGTGGTACCCGAGATCCGCATGTTCTACAACCCGGAATTGAAAAGTGTGAATTTATTCGTACCAGGATTGATAGCGGTTATATTAATGCTTGTCTCGGCACTCATGACTTCCATCACCATCACGAGGGAAAAGGAAATGGGAACGATGGAAATTCTGCTTGTATCGCCACTTAAGCCTATTCAAATCATCGTCGGGAAAGTACTTCCTTACCTGGTACTCTCGTTTGTTAATGTCATGATGGTGCTGGGGATGGCCCTGTATATTTTTCATGTACCGTTCAGAGGTGGTTTCATCATGTTTATCTCCGAGTCGATGTTGTTTACCATTACAGCACTCTCTCTCGGCCTGTTTATATCCACAACCAGCAGTTCACAACAGGAAGCCATGATGAAGGCACTGGCAGGATTGTTACTGCCGACTATTATGTTATCCGGATTCATCTTCCCGGTGACCAGCATGCCTAAAATATTGCAATGGTTTAGTGTCATTATACCGGCACGCTGGTTCCTGGTCATTATCAAAGGAGTTATGTTGCGTGGAGTTGGAATACAATATTTATGGAAAGAAACACTGATTCTGGCTGTTATGGCCATCGTATTCCTGGTTATCAGTATGAAGAAATTTAAAACGAGGTTGGACTGATCATGAGAACGATACGTTTTTTATTACAAAAAGAGTTCCTGCAGATATTCAGGGATAAAGGTATGTTGCCCATCATTTTTCTTATGCCCTTAATACAGCTTATTATCCTGGGGAATGCGGCAACGTATGAGATAAAGAATATTGATATCTATATTGTAAACAAAGATCGCACACCGGTTTCCCGGAGACTCGAGGAAGATTTCTTATCGACAAAATATTTTACCATCTCAGGATACTCCAGTCAGGTATCGGAAGCAAAGAAATCAATGCAGGAAGGGGATACAGATATGATACTTGTTATCCCAAGACATTTCGAAAGAGATCTCAAGAATAAACATTTCGATAAACTGGATATGTTGTTCAATGCCGAAAATGGAAATTCCGCAGCAGTCTCACAAACTTATGCACAGAGTATCGTACAACGTTTTACCCGTCAATGGCAGCGTAATCACCCGTCATTGACACCGGTTAAACCTCAAAAATTAATTAATATCGATACGGTTAACTGGTATAACCCGGAATTGGATTATACATCGTATATGGTACCGGGTATTCTGGTTATCCTGGTAACTATGATAGGGATGTTCCTTTCAGGAATGAATATCGTGAAAGAGAAAGAAGTGGGTACCATCGAGCAGTTGAATGTCACACCCATTAAACGCTATCAGTTTATTATTGGTAAGTTGGCACCATTCTGGATATTAGGTCTCGGAGAACTGGCATTCGGTCTTTTTGCGGCATGGATTATCTTTGGGATACCAATGGTTGGAAGCCTGGTACTGGTCTTTTTCGTAGCGGCAATCTACTTATTAGTTGTCTTAGGTTTGGGACTTTTTATATCGACGATGACGGATACGCAACAACAGGCCATGTTCATCGCCTGGTTTCTGATGGTTGTCTTTATTCTGATGGGTGGATTATTTACACCTATAGAAAGTATGCCGGTATGGGCGCAAAAAGTGACTTTCTTTAATCCTATAGCCCACTTCATTGAAGTGATGCGCCGCGTTTTGGTCAAAGGAGCACATATCTCAGACATCAAAAATCAAATTATCGTATTGGGATCCTTTGCTATTGCCATTATTGCCCTGGCGGTATCAAGGTATAAGAAAGTCAGTGCGTAGGACATGCCATGGCATGTCCCTCATCTCGTGACAGGGCTCTGTCCTGTTACGTACAACCGGGGAGGCTCTGCCTCGATAAACGAAGTAGTTGATACAAACCAGGTATGAACGCAGAGCATTCAGGATTGCATTAAAACATAGGGTTGTAACGAGTTTTTTTAAGGCAAAGAGCAAGGCGCATGGTGAACAGGGTTTAGGTTACGATATTGGTTCACGGTCAACCTTATTCAGGACGAGTCAATTCTTATTTCTGACTTCTACATACAGTATTCTTTTCCCTCAAGACCTAATAACTTTTTCCAAAATTCGCGAAAATCCACGGCAAAAAATCATTCATGTAACGACTCAATCACTCGTTTACTGATAAAACCGGGTGTGATGCCACTACTCCAGGCACTTAATTTATTGAATACGCCCGGTATGATTACGATTTTCCCTTTCATCAAACCCTCATAGCCTATTTTTGCAACTTTCCGTGCTGATGCAACGGGCATCATGCCATTAGAAAACAAAGCGGAATCAGTGACTCCGGCTCTTTCCTGGAATTCGGTATCGGTAGGACCAGGGCAAAGCACTGAAACAGTGATCCCGGAATCTTTTAATTCGTGGGATAAAGCCTCCGTGAATGATTGTACATAAGCTTTGGTAGCGTAGTAAACGGCCATATTTGGTCCGGGGTAAAAGGCAGCTGTGGATGAAAGATTGAGTACCTTGCCTTCATTCCGTTCCAGCATATCTTTAACAAAGAGTTTTGTGAGATGGGTAAGAGCGGTGATATTTAACCGGATCATATCCTGTTCTTTAGTCCAATCCGTGTCTTTGAATGATCCATGATATCCATACCCGGCATTATTGATCAGGGCATCAATTGTGATCTTTTTCTCTTTAATACTATTATATAGCTCATCTGGTGCATCTGGTTTTGCAAGATCCAAAGGAATGACGGTCACATTGACCGCGTAATCATTTTCCAGTTGCTGAGCAATATCTCTTAATTTCTTTTCACGTCGGGCTGTGATCACAAGGTTATAATGAACATGTGCAAACAATCTTGCAAACTCCAGTCCGATACCCGATGACGCTCCCGTAATTAATGCCGTTTTCATAGTTGCGATTTAGTTAAATAAAATTGATGATCTTTTCATTAAAATAGCCTGTATAGTAATGCTGTGAAAGTAATCTTTTGACTGACGACATGGAAATGACGACTGACGAATAATTGGCAATAACACACGTGCCCGTTGGCGCGTTAACCCACACCTACACCCCTCCGCCGGAGGGGAAAATGAGAATAAACCCAAAAGGTTTATTCTTCTGTTTACTGTTAATTGATCACTGATCACTGAAATCCTCTGTGCCTTCCTTTGTCCATGCTCTCATTCCGGGTTATATTCCCGCCACGTTCGACCACCATAAGCTTTCACTTCTACATAATCACCATCTCTCTGGACAAAACCACTGGGTGTGAGTGGCACTTTACCATAAGGCGTGTCCAAAACATAAGTCGGTATTGCAAAGCCTGATGTTCGTCCCCGCAGTTGTTTCATGATCTCCATTCCCTTTTCTATGCTTGTGCGAAAATGGCGGGTGCCGCCAAGCAATTGAGCCTGATACAGGTAATAAGGACGAATCCTGATCTTTACGAGTTCATTATTAAGCTTTTTGAGTATCTCGGCATCGTCATTGATTCCTTCCAGGAGTACGGTTTGATTTCCAACCGGGGCGCCGGCACGTGTTAGTTTATCCGCGGCTTTCGCAGCTTCCGGTGTGATTTCTTTTACGTGGTTATAATGCGTGTTAAACCAGACGGGATGATAATCGGAGATGATCCGGCACAGTTCATCGGTGATGCGAAACGGATTTAGCACAGGAAAGCGTGAACCAAGACGAATGATCTCTACGTGCGGGATAGCCCGCAGCCGGCTGATGATCCATTCCAGGTTGGCATCGCTCAAAGTTAAAGGATCACCACCCGTTAATAAAACATCCCGGATTTCATCATGTTCAGCGATATAGTCGATGCCTTCCTGCAGTTCCACTTTGTTCATCATGTTTTCCCCCTCTCCGACCATTCGTTTCCGTAGGCAATACCGGCAATAAACGGCGCATATGGATGACACACAAAATGCCACGCGGTCCCGGTAGTTATGAATAAGATTCGTAACCGGACTATGAGCGAGTTCTTCCAAAGGGTCAAGCGCCATGATGTCTATGTCATCTTCCATTTCCGCCATTGTGGGAACAACCTGACGGCG